>JBDKLD010000054.1:0-19396 GCA_039795715.1 Candidatus Parcubacteria bacterium
CTAAGGAAAAGATCTTCAGCACAACTTTCTAGATACATTAAAGTTTTTTCTTGATTTAATTGGCTTCTCGAAGATTGCCCTTCACCAATTGAAAGTTCAGTAAAACTAACTGCGACAATGAGCGAAACTAATGAAAGAATCAGCACTGCTATTATTGCGACATATCCATGATTATTTTTATTCATATATTAGAATTCAGAATTAGAACTATTGGGAGAAACACTACCTTCAAGTACAAGACTTTCTTTTGATCCAGACTTTGAAGCATCATTATTTACTACCATTTCTAGATGAAAAAAGACGTGACGAAAATTGATACCCGCTGAACCATCGGTAAAAACTAAACTTGTTACAGTTACAGGGGAACTCGTAAGTGGTGTCCAGGTAGTGCCATTGTCTCTAGATATACGGAGCACTCCATTTAAAACATCGACTCTAGCAAAATCTAGGAGTGTGGTAGAGAAGTACCCTAAATATCCACTTGTTCCTACAAGTTCAGTACCGCTCTGAATATGACTTAAATTGTACATATTTCTCATTTCATTTGACAATCTTCTGTTGACAAACCTAGCCTGTGAATACAGGTCAACTTTTGAGAAAAATTTTGAACGCATTGTGGTAACATTTAATAAATACGGAATAATACTAATCAGTAAAATACTCAATAAGGCAACGTAGACAAGAGCCTCTACCAATGTTATTCCTTTATTTTTAAAATATGTATTCATATTATTTCTCAATTATATTTACTTGGTGAGCGCTATCACTTCCAGCAACAACAACCACATCCAAGGAGTCACTGACAGCTATCCCATATGTGCGCCCGCCAACATCTAGTGCGGTTAAGGAAAATGGATTTTGGAAGTTACCAATATCAACAATACTTACTCCGAGCTGAAACATATTAGAAGCAATAAATAAACAAGGGCTTTTATTACTAAACGCCATATCATTTATGAAGTTAACATCAACGTCACCATTTTGACTTGACGCGACAAAACTAACGAGACTTGATGCAAGGTAGCCATTATTAATATCAAAATTTTGTACAGATCCTTGGTTAGAACCGATATAAGGGACCCCAGCACTGTCAACTAATATTGATTTTGAACCATTAAAACCAAGGCCGAACAGAAGACGTTGTGTAAAGCTATTTTTTGACGCATATACTGAGCCAAACTCATATGCTGTAGATTGAAGAATGCGGTTGTCAGTTGATACGAAAACTCTATTTTTATTAACATCTAGCGCGGTAGGACTATCTTGATAGTAATTACTTATACCATCACCTGAGTTAGGAATTTCAGTACTTAAATTTGGATTAATAGTTAATGTAGCAGGTGAATTACTTGGTGCAGTAAATTGAAATAAGTTTGGTTGCCCTTGACTGATTGAGTGTTCACCTTTTATCACATACCCAAGCTTATTGTTTTTATTGACCCATACATCTACTGCTGAATTGGTCCCGGGTAGATCGAGACTGCTGACGAAAACTGGAAAGCCCGGACTATCCACTATCGAGTAAACCTGAAGTTCTTTTTGTGGATTCTTTGTAGTTATATACAGGTAGCCATTTCTTTCAAAAATGTTGGTAGTATCACCATCTACTCTCATGCTATTATATTGGGCATATTCAGCTGGGATTGATTTATTTATTCCTACAACATAGAGATTATCTCCTGGATCAATTTCGTTTGTTACCACATACGCATAATTGCCCTTAATTACGACTTTTAATGCGTCATAATTTGAGGGAAAAGTAATTGATTGGACGACATGTAGACTGTCCCATCCCTGACAAACTGCAGGCACTAGTTGAACAGTCTGTCTGTAGTCAGTCAAATACTTATATATACTTCTTGAAAACTGTCGGCCCTTTGTTGCCCAACTAACAGTTGCTGTAACCTTAACCGTATCTCCAGTGACTAGACTATTGGGAGTACCGACAGGGACAAGTGAGAAATCAGAGTTTTTCCTTGCCATTCCTTCAATCGTTACATAGCGAGTATATTTCCCATCAATCAAGTCGCTTGTTCCTTCACCACTCAATTGCCATATAGCACCGGGTACAGCAGGATTTGCTGACGCGAGACCGGAACGAGCTACGGGAAAATTAATATCATAAAAGGTATTATCTCTCATCGTTTTTACTTTATCTATTGTATCTCTCAATATCACACTAGCCCGCACCTCATCAGCACTCAAAAGACTCGCATTGAGACTTTGTGTAATAATGCCGATAGACGCTGTCGCAAAAAGTATAAATGCCGCAGCCGCGACAACAATTTCGAGGATTGAAAATCCTTTTTGTTTTTTTTGTTTTTTAAAGATATTTCTTAACATAGTAATTCGTACTCTAATTCACCGCAACAGTTCCCTCTTGATATGTCGTAAGTGTTCGTACTTCATCTGTATCACTCGTTACATTTATTGTAACAGGTAAACCTGCCACAGGTACGGTGCTGGCAAATCCCGTCAAACGATCAAAATGTATTTCCAAGTTCTGTCCAGAAAAACCGGTAAGCGTCACGCCCGAAGGCAAAGAAATTTTCTCATCATAAGCTGGATCACGAGTAATGTAATCAATTCCAGTATTGTTGAGGTTTGGATTGCCGGGGCATAGACAAAAAAGTGTCGCACTACTGCTACCCAAATACACACCCCAACCACTATTACGGGAAAGTGTCATTGAATAAAATTGGGCTTTTCGTAAATGCTCACGAAGTTGACGAACTCCGACATCGACGTTGTTACGAAAGAGAAAACCTGAAAATATATTTATCGCCCCCGCAGTTAGTATAAGAATAATTGCCAGAACCAAGAGCACTTCGACGAGCGTGAAGGCTTCTTGCTTATTCTTTCTGTAAAAGAGTGACGGCATAGTTTATTGCACCTGACCAGTGAAATTGTAAATTGGAGTAATAATAGCCATGGCAATAAAGCCGACGACGAGACCGACCAAGACTAGAATGAATGGTTCGATAATAGTCCCAAGGTTTTTGGTAAAGTTATCTGTTGCTTCCTCGTAGTAATCCGCTAAATATGAGAAAGAATCCGACAAACTGCCCGAGCGCTCACCAACGCCGATCATGCGCTTGGTCATCGGCGGAAATTTCTTCTCTGGAATTTGCTCGACGCTTTCTTCGAGTGACATACCCTTGGTTACACCATTTTGCATAATAATAATGTACCTCTTGAAAACTTCGCTAGTTGTCGCGCCATATACAACTTCAAAAGCTCTGCCGATTGGCAAACCACTTTTTAACATCACGCTCATGTTACGGCTAAATGAAGCCAGCTGGTAGTTGCGCATAAAAGAAGAGATCGCAGGGATCATAAACAGCACACGTTCAAAAAAGTACCTGACCTTTGGTTTAAGGAGCGCCATCTTGAAAAGAAAACCGATGCCGACGAGCCCAAGGAATACCGGGATACCGTACACCTGAGCGTTGTCGGCGACCCAGATAAGTACCCGCGTTGAAAGCGGTAATTTTACATCAAGCGAAGAAAACAGCTCAGTCAATTTTGGCAATACAAAGATAGCAATACCGAAACCGACGACGACTGCCAATCCTAAGATAACCATCGGATACATGAGGGCGCCTTTTACTTTGCCTTTGAATTCTTTTTCTTTTTTGAGCGTGTCGGAAATATAACCGAGGTTTTTGACTAGCGTTCCTGATTCCTCGCCGATTTTTACCATGTTGACGAAAAATGAATTGAAGAAGTTTGGGTGCATTGCGAGCGCCTCAGAAAGCTCTGTTCCCTCTTCGGACGCGTGCTGGAGTGAGGCGATAATTTTCTTGATTTTATTATTCTTGGTACCGTCGTAGATGACTTGCATAGCCTCACTCAGCGCCATGCCACTACGCAAAAGCACTGCCAGCTCTTCCGCAAAAAGTACCTTGTCGGCAGAAGTAATGAAGTCAATTGAAATATTAAAGTTTATATTTTTTTTCATATATTAGCTTTTTGTTGATGCGATTACCTCTTCGAGCGACGTGAGCCCGAGAAGTGCTTTGGTAAAACCATCTTCAACCATAGTATGCATTCCTTCTTCGATAGCTTTCAGTTTGAGTTCATTGGCGGTTTTTTTCTCTGTTACCATTTGCTGGATTGCCGGAGTTACCTCGAGTACTTCAAAAATACAGATACGCCCTTGGTAGCCACTATCATGACAGACCGTACAACCAGAGCCTTTGTAGAGTCGAAGCTTGTCTTTGCCTTGCGCATGCTTGAGGACGATGTCTTTCGGCAATACTTGCGAAATATCTGCAACACTCATTTCGTATGAAGCAATACAGCGTAGACAAATCCTACGAACTAGACGCTGAGCAACGATAACATTGACCGTCGATGCAATAATGTATGGCTCGATTTTCATTTCCAGAAAACGTGGCAATGTTGTCGCGGCATCGTTGGTGTGGAGTGTCGAAAGCACCAGGTGACCAGTGAGCGCCGAGTTGACGGCGATGCCGGCTGTTTCTTCGTCTCGAATTTCTCCAACGTAGATAATGTTCGGGTCTTGGCGCAGAATACTGCGCAAGCCTTCGGCAAATGTCAGGTTGGTTTCGGTATTTACTTGAATCTGATTGAGGCCTTCGATGTCATATTCCACAGGATCTTCAATTGTCGCGATGTTGCGCTCTCTGGTATTTAAAATTTTCAAAATCGAATACATGGTTGTCGACTTACCACTACCAGTTGGACCAGTCGAGAGCACCATGCCGAAAGGTTTTTTGTAGGCTCGTTCGACTTTCTTGAGATCGTCATCATTCATACCGAGATCAGTGAGGCCGTACTGGTTGTAGCGCGATGCCAAGAGACGCATGGTGCAGACTTCACCATGGATAACCGGCACGATTGAGATACGAATATCAACTCGCTCATCTTCAAATGTCATCTGAATTTTTCCGTCTTGAGCACTCATGTGTTCGTCGGTGCGAAGCTTGCCGAGGAACTTGATGCGTGAGACAACTTGCTGATGAATAGCGATTGGTAAACGGAGCTCTTCATGAAGCACACCATCGATGCGGAAACGCACAACATTTTCGAAACGCTCTGGCTCGATATGTATGTCGGACGCGCGATTGCGATAGCCGTATTCAACAAGTTTGTAGACAAGTCGCTCAATCGGACCTTCATCGCCTGATGCCGCTCCACTCAAAATAGTCTTGGTGATCTCGGTGAGATTGCGGTTGTAGGCGGCAAGAGAAAGTTCGACATCGCGAGTCGTCGCGTAAAAAGGCGAAACTTTTTTCTGCATTTTTTTGGCGATACTGTTTATTAGTCTTTGATCGAGAGGGTCATTGGTCGCAACACTGATGCCGTCTGCTGTGTCATCAAAAACTACCACCCTGTGCCTGCGGGAAAAAGTTTCTGGTAGGAGCGTCAGCAATGTCTGGCTGGCTTTTTTGTCTCCGAGTTTGGCATATGGCACGCCAATTGTCTCAGAAATAGTCCGTCCTAGGTCTACGTCACTGATGAGGTCATCGCGCAAGAGCACTTCATCAAATGGAATTTTTTTCTCCTTGCTCTTCTCTAGAGTCGCATCGAGTTTATCCATCGGAATAATGCCGAGCTCATTGAGTGCCATTTTTAGTTTTTCAGGATCATACACTGTTGTCATATTTATTGGAGCAAGCCTTTTATTTTCAAAACAATATCATCTGGCTCTATGTCACTTTTGATAAAATAGTCGTCCGCACCAAGTGCTTTGGCTTTATCAACATCATCTTTTTGTCCCAAGTTTGATGAAACAATTATCGGCACATCTTTGAGTGCAGGATTTTTATTGATTTCTTCTAGCACCGCAAAACCGTCTGCACCCGGCATCACCAAATCAAGTACAACAAGATCCGGCACTGTTGTTTTTAAAATAGCGATTGCTTCTTCACCGTTGGAAGCCAGCAGAACCTCGTAGCCGGTTTTTTCAAGCTTTACGCGATAAGCATTTGCTAGGTATTTATTGTCTTCTGTGACGAGGATTTTTTTCATGGTTGTAATTATATTATACGGATTTTTCAAACTTAATATCTGTAGTTGGTATTTCGGAAGCATTTGGCTGAGCTATTTTTTGCTCGGCGATTTTGGCTTCTGGCGTTTGAGCTTCGTTTGCTTGAACACTTACATTCCCTGTCTCTGGAGAAAGAGTTGCATTTTTTGCAACTTGCAAGGGTAAGGTAAATGAAAAAGTGGTGCCATGCTTTTCCTCACTTTCAAACCAAATAGTTCCACCGAGTGCTTCGATAATTGCTTTCACCAAATACAGCCCAAGACCCGTTCCCTCTGTATCGTACTTCTGATTACTCGCACTTCGGTAGAATTTCTCGAAAACATGGTGGCGGTCAATTGCGGGAATGCCATAACCGGTGTCGCGAACTTCGACAATAATATTTTTCTTGTCACCATCTTGTTTCGCGGCGACTTCTATTTTGCCACCATTCGGCGAATACTTGATGGCATTTGAAATCAAATTCACGAATACTTGTCGCAAGAGCATTTGATCACTCATTATATCAGGCAAAATTCCGAACTTGATATTGCATGTCATTTTCTTGGCATCTAGTTCGGGCATAATTTCTGCTCGAACACTCTCCGCTAGATCTTTGAGGTTAATAACTTCGGATTCAATTTTTATTTTCCCTGATTCTATGCGCGAGACGCTGAGGAATGAATTGATGAGTCCAATCATGCGCTCGTTTGAAATATCAATGATAGATAGAAATTCTTTTTGTTCAGGCTTTAGCTCCCCCAAGTCACCTTTGAGCAACATTTTGAGGTGCCACTTCATGGCTGAAAGTGGCGTACGGAGTTGGTGCGAAGCGAGCGAGACGAATTCAGTTTTGGCTTTATCAACTTCGTACTCTTTTGTGAGGTCACGGAAAACAACGACTGCTCCGACGACCTTGCCATCGGAATGAGTAATCGGCGCTGAACTCTCGGCAATCGGTATGCGATCATTATTTTTTGTCACAATAACCGTTTGACCAGCGGTTTCAACTTTTTTACCTATGAGCGCTTCAGTGACGAAGTGATTGCTTGGAGCTTTGGTATGCTCATTTTCAAATTCGAGTATTTTGGTGAAGTGCACACCGAGTGCTTCCATGGCGGTGTAGCCAGATATTTGTTCGGCAATTTGGTTGAAAAGAATAATTACTCCTTTGTCGTCTACGGCAAAAATTGCCTCATTGATGCTTTCAAAAATTGCGGAATCACGCGCTTGTTGGGATTCGATTTCTTTTTTGCCGATTTCCAAATTGTCGTGGAGTGAATGCGTCACGCGCTTGCTGGTTTCTATTTCTTTGGTTTTCTCGCGAAGTTCTTTTTGCTTTTGTGTAAGCTGACGCGCAGTCGAATTCATTTTTTTGGAATTCTCTTTCATTTGTTTTTCCAAACGCTTATTACCCTCGACAAGGCGCTTGATCCTCATCAATGTCTTCGCAATGAGAATAATAAAGACAAAAAGTAGTGCAACAATGAGAATCGTCGTACTGTACTCATTTTCATAGTAAAGGTTCGCGGCATCACCATAGAGACGGAAAAAGCCAAAAGCAAAAATGATGCAGGCAGTTGACAGTAAATACGGTCGGTACCTCGGTGCCCCTGTCGCAATGACTGCGATACCGCCGATCACAAAAGCCAGTGCTGTACGCGGACTCATTTCCCCCATACCAGGGAAAATTGCCTTGAGAAATTCGTTGTCGAGCGTCCAGCCAACGAGCACCAGACAACCCATGAGCGCGACTGCGGCACAAATGAAAAAAATGATGCGCTGGATGGTAACAATAGTAGTATTTGTAGAATTATTTGTCTCAGGTTTCATTATAAATAGAGCAAGATTTGTTTGGCTATCATTAAAAACTAAGCCGTTGAATTGTGGACGGCGAATCGTACCTCAATTATATGCCGTAATAGCCTTACGGTAAATGTGCATAACAAACTAGGAGCTTGAATATTCTTCTTTGTAGATGCTCATGAGGGTAAGGAAAAGGCTGAGAGAGAGCGGGCCGACGATAAGCCCTGCAACACCGAGGAGCGCGACACCACCTAGCACAGAGAAAAGTACGGCAATTGGAGGCAAGTCAATATTTTTACCAACAATAATTGGTTGGAGAATGTTATCTATCGTACCTACCAAGGCAATCGACCAAATCATGAGCCCGATACCATGAACTGGATTACCAGTAAGGAAAAGGAAGAGAATGGCTGGTAAAGCAACGATGCCAGTACCGATAGAAGGCACCATGGAGGCAATACCTGCAAGCACTGCCCACAACACTGGGTTTGGTACGCCGAAAATGGTGAAGCCTATGCCGAGTAGCAGACCCTGAGCAAGCGCAATGAGTATGTAACCACGCATGACGCCATTGACTGCATTTGAAAGCTTGTTGAAAATCTGGTCGTCGTGTCTATCGGCAAGTGGCGAGAGCTTGACGAGGTAGTCACGGAAGTGCTCGCCATCTTTGAGGAAGTAGAAAAGCGAGAGGAGTATAAGTAGGATGGAGAAAATAGTATGTATTGTTGTGGCAAATATAGTGCCAAGTGAATTAGTGAGGAAGGTCGCAATATCGCCGAGCTTGTCTCTAATTGGCGCTTCTGATATTCCGGGGAAAATAGACCGGAACCAGCCGACGAGGTCGTTGATGTACTGCTGTCCAGATCCGCCGTTTGAGAGCGAGCGGAAAAGTGATTGGGCTTCGGTGACGACTTTTGCTCCGATGAAGTATAGCGGGACACCAAGAATGATAAAAAAGAGGAGGACAGTGATAAGTGCTGATGCCCAAGAAACGCCACCTGTTACACGACGGCGTATCCATTTGTAAATCGGAAAGAGGACAACAGCGAGTGCGGCGGCGATTGCGAGCACAACCATAAATGGCCTGAAGATTAATACTGAGAGGATCGCCACAAGTGCGAGCAAGATGAAGAAAAAGCTTTTACCTTTTATTTTTTCCATTACTTATAGTATAGCACTGGTGGTACGATTTTTGCCATGCATGGCAAAAATCGTACCACCTAGCGCACGCGTTTTTTGAACTCTCTGATGTGGGTAATCGGGATTTTTTCTTTTACTAAATGCCAAAATTCGTAGCCATGGTTGAAAACTTTGGTGTGACAAAGTTCGTGGACGACGAGATAGTCTTGTAAATGCTCTGGGAGAAAGACGATACGGTAGCTAAAGTTGAGGTTTTTATGTCGCGAGCAACTTCCCCAGCGAGATTTTTGATTTTTAATTGAGACGTTCTTGAAGTCAAAATGGTAGTGCTCATTGTGGAAGCGTAATTTCTCGAGCACGAGCAACTTGGCTTCCCTTTTATATTTGTCGTAGTCGCGTTTTGAAGGCTTTGGTATTGGTAAAATGTCAGCTTTTTTGTAATAAGCTACTGCGCGAGCGATCCAATCCCCTTTTTCGTGTGCAAACTTGAGTGCTGTTTCGGCAGGCATGAGCGCAGGCTGAGTGAGAAGGACCGTGCCGTCTGCGCGAACTGTGAGGCGAAGGCGCTTTGCGCGTGAGCTTTTTTTGATTTCGATCATAGTCTTTATTATATCTTAAAGTTTTCTTAAGAAATATTTTAGCTATGTTTGATAAAATTACGCCATGTCGAGCAATTGGAGCAAAGGTTATACAAAGGAGACGCATCCGTCTGTACAAAAAATATCTCAAACAATGCGCAGAAAAAGCATTGATAATTTTCGTGCATGGCGAGAAGAAATGAAGATAATTGGAGTATTAAAGTCTGTATATCCTCCCTTGGTTAAAAACGGTGACCTAGCTGAGTTGATTGGAGTTACACTTGGTGATGGACATATTTGTAAGTACCCTAGGACTGAGGAGTTGCGAATCATTTCAAATGCCAACAACCCAGGTTTTATAAAAAGGTACGCAAATCTAATTGAAAAAGTATTTGGAAAGAAACCGACAGTGAGAGCAAGTAATCAACAGAATTCAGTGAGTATCGGTTTTTACGAAAAACAGATTAGTAGAAGAATTGGGATACCGACAGGTGCTCGGCTTTCTCTCGATATTCCTATTCCTGCTTGGATTTCAAAAAAAGATGAGTTTGTAGTAAGATACCTGCGTGGATTATACGAGGCGGAAGGTAGCTTCTGTGTCCATAAACCAACCTCTACTTACAAGCTTTTCTTTAGTAACAGGAACGCATCTTTGCTTGATAATGTGTATTATTCAATGCAGAGCCTTGGTTTTCATCCGCATAGGAGCAAGTATGCTATTCAACTATCGAGAAAAGCGGAAGTTTACAGAGCTATCGAGGTTTTAGGTTTTAGAAAGTACTAAATATTGGGGGATCTGCTAATGGTAGGCATCGCGACTCTGAATCGCGTAATCTAGGTTCGAGTCCTAGTCCCCCAGCATTATAGAAATAGAAGCATTTTTAGGTGCTTTTGCGATTATCTCAAACGGACTTTTATATTTAACTGTAACGATATTTTTCTCTTTGATCGAAAGGTTCCAAAGTAAGTTTTCAATGATATCTTTCTTTTTGGTATCATCAGCTTCTAAAAACTCTTTTCGCGCTTTACTAGCTTGTAGAAATACTTTTTTGGTCGGTTCCAAAGTAAAAGCGGGTGCCTTTGATTTGACCTCTTTGATCTGCTTTGAAATGGAAATGCGTTCGTTGTGAAGTTCAAGTGTTTTCTGGTCGTAGAGGTCTTTGGTTATCTGTTCGGCTAGGAATGTGTCTAAAAGCTTTGATTCTTTCGTTTTAAGGCCGTCGAGTGTTATTTGCAGGGTTTGGATTATTTGCTCGGAATAGCCCGTCTGGTGCTCTTGTAGGGCTTTGGCCGCTTGGTACATGAGCTCTATTTTTCGCTCTGAAAAGTGAAGTCCGTCAAGGAGTTCGGCGACTTTTTCGTAAAGATAATTTTCTCGAAGATATCCTTTGTGCTCGGCGCAGTTGCGCTTGCCGTTCGTGCAATAGTAATACTGGTGGCCTTTTTTGAGAGAAGCGGTGAGGTTACAACCACAATTATGGCAAGTCAAAAATCCTCGAAGCGGGAAGAATAAGGTTTTTAACTTAGGCCGTGAGCGATTAAGGGAAATATTTTGTACCTTATCAAAAGTATGTTTAGAAATTATTGGAGTGTGATTACCTTCGTAATATTTTCCTTCACGCAACATCATACCCGAATAAAAAGGGTTAGTGAGTATTCTCTGAATTTGTGATTTAAATACTTTATTCCCCTTGCTGGGTACTATATTCAACTGCACTTAAGAACTGGCCATCTTTAAGAGATTTACTTTAATTTTCGTAACTGTTAGTAATACTTGGTTGCTTTTCATGAAATTTTCATAAATTAAGCATATAATTAAAATATGAGGATACTTATTGTGGAAGATCAAGAAAAATTGGCACGGTCCATAAAGAAGGGCCTTGAGCAGAAAGGTTTTGCCGTAGACACTCTTTCTGATGGTGAATCGGGTATGCGTCGTATTGAATTTAGCCACAAAGACTACGATCTGATCATCCTCGACATTATGCTGCCAGGAAAAAGTGGTCTCGAGATATGCAAAAAAGCTCGTGCAATAGGCATTACACTACCGATACTTATGCTTACTGCACGTGATACCGTTGAGAATAAAATCGAAGGTTTGAATGTGGGAGCAGACGATTATCTGGTCAAACCTTTTGCATTCGAGGAATTGGTTGCGCGGGTACGTGCGCTCCTACGCCGTCCGTCTGACGCACTACCGTCAATCATTATAGTCGGTCCGATTACACTGGATACAGTTCAACATACGGTGACGAAGAATGGCAAAGAAGTAATCCTTTCTGTGAAGGAGTTCTCGATCCTCGAGCAGTTTATGCGTCGCCCGAATGAGATTGTGTCGAGGGAGACGATTATCAGCCATGTGTGGGATTTTGCATCAGAGTCGTTCAGCAACGTTGTGGATGCTCAAATAAAGAATCTTCGCAAGAAGTTACAAAATAAAAATGAAAACTTTTTTCAAACAATCCACGGCGTGGGGTACCGCTTTACAGCATAGACTCAAGCATAATATCTTCGAACGTGCTCGAATAAAACTGACCCTGTATTACATCGGGGTCATGGTTGTTATTCTTTTAGCCTTTAGTAGTATTCTCATATACACTGTCGAATCCAAAATCAGACAAGGTCTTCGAGACAGAATTGTGATTACTCAAAATGAAGATGATCCCATCAAGGAAATGAGCGATAAAATAGAAATGCTCATATATATTGTGGATGGCATTCTACTTGTAGGTATTGGATTTTCAAGCTATTTCCTTGCAGGGAAAACACTCAAACCTATTCGAAAGGTGCTCGAAGCACAGAAGAAATTTTCAGCCGATGCCTCGCATGATCTTCGTACTCCACTTGCAATCGTCACCACGGAATCAGAAGTGATACTAGCTGACACAGAAGCAAGCAAGGATGATCTTCGGAAGACAATCGGGAGTAATCTTGAAGAAGTGCGGAAAATGTCAAAACTTGTTCATGATCTACTCCTCCTTTCTCGAGGAGATAATCACGCACCTGCATACGCACTAGTACGAGTAGATGCACATAATTTTCTTGAGAAAATAGTCGAAAAGATGCGAGCCCAGGCACAGCAAAAAGGACTCACTATGCATCTCAGTAGATATAAAAAAATATGTATCGCGATAGACCCTAATACTTTCGATCGGGCTATTTCAAATATTGTGCAAAATGCGATCAAGTACACACATACCGGAACTATCACCATTGATATAACTGAAGATGTTCGAAAGGCTTACATCACGATCAAAGACACTGGAGTAGGAATAGACCAAAAAGATCTGCCACATATTTTTGATAGATTTTATAAGGCAGAGCACTCACGAAACGATATATCATCGTCGGGTCTTGGTCTCTCTATTGCAAAACTAATAATTGAAGAATATGACGGGGCAATAGAAGTAAAAAGTAATGTAGGAAAAGGCACAGAGGTCAGGATTACTGTACCAAAAACAAGTTAATAAATATGAATATATCCACAAAATTAAATGAACTAATCAAAAAGATTAAAACGGATCAAGAGTTTAGAAATAACTTTTTAAAAACTGTAATCATTAGTGTCCTATTTTACTGGTTATTGTTTTACATTGGGTCCGAATTGAAAGAGGCGAATTTTATAACACAAGCAAAGGTTCAACATTTTGTGCTGCACTATGGCTATTTTTCTTGGCTGGCATACGTTGGGTTATTGGTGGTGACCATCCTCTCTCCACTTCCCGATACTCCTGTAGTTTTAGCGGGTGGATTTATTTTTGGTCCATATATTACAATTCCTTTGACAATCATAGGTCAACTATTGGGAGCAACAGCGGATTTCTATTTGGCGCGAAAGCTGGGGAGGAATTTTGTTACGAAAAAATTTCCTAATGCGACAAAAGCACTTAATGAGTACAGTCACTCGCTTGGCTGGCAAACAGTGTTTCTGATGCGACTTACTCCAACTCTTTCATTTGATATTTTGAGCTATGCGGCCGGACTCTCGACGATACGATTCAGACCGTATATATTTGCGACATTCTTTGGCATGCTGCCACTTGTTGGTGTAAGCGCCATACTTGGGTATAGCGCCGGACTCCATTCAAAGATGCTGCCTTTCGTAATAGCTGCAGTTGGTACAGTCGTCATTACAGCGATCTTTTTTGTGTTTAAAAAGCTCAATAAAGTCAAATAAATGATCACGATTTTTTCATAAGAGAAATATATGATTAAAGTATGTTCTACGGTGGTCGTATGGAACAAATATTATCAATGTAATGTAAAAAATACATGAATAAAAAAATATCAATGATTGCTCTTGCCGCGTTGCTCCTCGGAGCCGGCGGATCGATCGCGATGCAATCGTTTGCACAAACTCCTCCTTCTACGCCGTCAACAATTAGCACTTCAACAGATCAGTCAGTTGATCAGAAAGATCAAAGTGGCAATGATATTGAGACTAATGATGACATCGCTGGTCAAGCCGATACCGACAAATCCAGTGTTTCTGGTACGCACAATGACCAGAATGAGCAAGGCGAAACTGCAAATGATGCCGACGGTGGAGTAAACGAAGATTAATCTTTATCCACAGTTTGTTAAAATACCGCCTTCTAAGGCGGTATTTTTCATGATTTTTTCATAACTAGTTTATATACTTTGAGTATTAATTATTATTTTAATTTTAAGCAAATATATGGATTTACATATCGATAAGAAAATAGCCGGGCTTATGATCGTTTCTCTTTTAATAGGAGGCGCTATTGGTGGAGCAATTGGTTTTGTTGCGGGTGGTGAAGAAGGTCACGGTGAACGTGGTGGATATGAGATGAACGATAAGGGTGAAAATACTCAGTTCGACAATCAGTCTGACGGCGAAACAAACGATGATCAAGGTGGTGCACCAAATCAAGATGAGCAGAAACCAGTAGTAAACGGGACACAGTCTGTTCCAGTAGCTCCAAGTCCTACTACGACCATAACTACTCCGAAACCAGCGCAATAATTTATTCGATAACCAAAAAGTATGACCCAAAGTATCACTTCATCAAAATGGAAAGAGATGCTTAATAAAGTTCCGGAAGTTACACTTTATTTCTGGATTATTAAAATACTCTGCACAACTGTCGGGGAAACCGCGGCCGACTTTCTCAATATCAATTTGAATTTCGGTCTTACCGGTACATCGATCGTTACCGGAGTATTGCTTGCTATTGCACTCATCTTTCAATTTAGGGCGAAGAAATATATTCCGAGTTTATACTGGTTTACCGTAACACTGGTGAGCGTGTTCGGGACATTGGTCACCGACAATTTAACCGACAAGCTTGGTATTCCTCTTCAAGTAAGCACAATTATTTTTGCAATATTCTTGGCCCTCACCTTTTTGGTCTGGTATCTCAAAGAAAAAACGCTTTCCATACACTCTATCTTTACAAGAAGAAGGGAGGCTTTTTATTGGCTTACTATTCTTTTTACTTTTGCGCTCGGAACGGCTTCTGGAGATCTCATAGCTGAAGGATTGGGGCTCGGCTATGCGGTCACAGGACTAATCGTGGCGGGAATAATCACTGCCACTGCAATTGCATGGAGACTGCGGCTTAATTCGGTCCTTTCATTTTGGATCATCTATATCATGACTCGTCCGCTCGGCGCTTCGATTGGCGACTATATGTCACAGCCCAAAGATCACGGAGGATTAGGATTTGGAGCAACGGTGACGAGTATGATATTTATCGGCGGTATTCTGGCAATTGTCACGTATCTATCACTCACGAAGCGCGATGTTATCGCGGGTGCTGAACTTGAAAAGACCGAGAGTGAATCAAAGGAAAAAGGCGGCCTTTTACATACCATAATCGTTGTAGTGCTCTTCGTTGTTATAGGAGGTATCGGGTACCATCTGCGCCAAAAAGATCTTCTAGGAGCACCGGCAGATACTTCCACACAATCAAGTGATGGGAGCCAGACTTCATCACTTGGCGATCTGACACTCTTTAGAACGATTACACAAAATACTCTCGACAAGCTTGATGCAGGCGACCAGTCTGGTGCAACGACACGCATCGGTGATCTCGAGTATGAATGGGACAATGCTCAGTCTCGTCTAAAGCCAAAAGATAAAGCAACATGGAATACGATTGACGGAAAGATCGATACGGTCCTTCGTGAGCTTCGATCGACGCATCCGAATGTTGCAACCGAAAAGGCAGCTCTTGAGGCACTGCTCGCAGTCCTTAAATAGGTATGATGCATGCCTTTGACCTAAAAATTTTCTACTCGCTCTACAATCTATCAGGGCATGCCGCGTGGTCTGATTGGCTTATCATATGTGTTGCCGAATATATTCCGTATGGGATTATTATGGCGGTTGTCTGCGGAGCATTCTTCGCATGGCGATCTAAAAGAAACAAACAAGCGCTTGGCTATAGTCTTGCACTTTTTTCTGGAATCGTAGCCCGAGGGCTCGCCGGTGTAATTCGTTTTTTCTACCATCATGCACGACCATTTGTAACACTTCATCTGACTTCGCTTTTTCCTGAAAATTCCTATTCCTTTCCATCTGGTCATGCGATTTTTTACTTCGCACTAGCTGCAGGTGTGTATCAGGTCAACAAGAAATTCGGGCGAGTGCTGTATGTTTTGGCATTTTTTATAGGTCTGGCTCGTATCGCTGCGGGAGTACACTATCCATTCGATATTTTGGCAGGAGCTGTTTTCGGGATTTTGATAGCAAAAGTAATCTTTTGGTTACACAAGCGGTATTGGAAATAGTGCGGCACTTTTAAGCATTAGATCACTAAAAACCTACCAAAGGCTCACAAATGCAAACTTTTGTAAATCCGTTATACTCATTAAAGCGGTTCTAACTTCGTCTAGGCCCCGCAGCTACAAAAAATACCACCCTACAGAAACAACCTCACCAACCGCATTTCCTCATACGTCATGTCTTTCCCTGCCTTAGTAAGCGCAAATTTGAGCGAAGCTAATTTTCCTTTTTCGTCGGCTTTCAATTTGTGATTTTCTTTTTTCACGGCGTCGATGTTTTTTTGCGACGGCTTGATGTGCGAGAGATCAATGTGGGGATATTGCTTTTTAAGCTGTTCGACGTGGTTAAAAATCGTACCGAGGGTAAGTTTTCGCTCTTTGGCAATGTCGGCAAGCGACATTTTCTTGCCGAGCAATTCTTTGGTGAGCTCTCCTGTGGAAATGTTTTCTACTTTTTTCAATCCGGTCAATGGGTCTCGCTCAAACTTTTTGCTCGCTTGCAATGTTCCTCCCATGCGAACAATAAATTCACTTTCAAGTTTTTTCTGAGCTTCAACATTTAGCTTCCCAAACATGGCTTCATTGTCTTTGCTTTCTTGGCGCAGCTCTCGGTCAAAAGCCAAAACTGTTGGATCAACTTTAAGCGCGTCCGGGCTAAATCCGACGAGTCGTATACCTGACAGTGTTCGGACGCGCGAAAGCGCTACATAGCCCATGCCGTAGGCAAACGCATTCGAAAGATCAATTTCCGCCGAATCCATACTCATGCCTTGGCTTTTGTGAATTGTTATCGCCCAAGCAAGACGCAAAGGCAATTGACTAATTTCAGCTTTTACCTTGCCATTTTCTTCGATCGCCCACGTTTCATTTACGACGGTAATCTTTCTACCGTCCATCGTCGTGACGATAGGACTGCCGTCACCTGCAAAAGCCGAGACAATACCGCGTGTGCCATTAACGTAACCCTCTTCAATATTATTTTTAATAAACATAACTTCCGCGCCTTTTTTCAAATGGAGCTCACTCTGCGCGAGACAAGATTTTTTCAATATATCGACAATCACGTCGTTTCCCCTACTCGACATGGCATACGTATGTGTAGGAGAAGTAATCGCGGAGAGAGCAGTATTATTTTCAAAATCAACATTTTTGTTGTGCGTGTATAGTTTGGTCGGATTTGTTTTTCCTATTTCAGCATTGTGCCTTGTGGCGAGCAATGCATAGTGCGATTCATCTATCTTGTCATCACGAATAGCATTCAAAATACTGAGAAATGTGTCATCTTCTTGGCGATGCTGTTCAGTGATGTAGCAAATTGCCGGAGCCATAGTTTGCCAGGCATTGCTATAGATAACCATATCTTTGGGAGCAAGCTCACCGGTTTTATTTATTGGCGGCAATTGAAAGAGGTCACCGGACAAAATAACTTGCAAACCACCGAACGGTAGATTATTTCTTTTAAACTTTTGGCAAACCTGATCAACCATGTCGAGCCTGTGCGCGTGGAGCATCGAAACTTCATCGATAATCAAAACTCTCGCGGTACTGAAACGATTCCATAAATACTTTTTCTCATCCATATCCTCAAAATCGTACTTGGTTATTTTTTCCTTGATGCCAATACCCGCCCAGCTGTGAATAGTCATGCCGTGCATGTGCGTCGCTGCGATACCAGTGGAAGCAGTCACTGCCACAGCAATGTTGTGCTTTTTCAAATAGCTGATGTACTGATTGAGCAAATAGGTTTTACCTGATCCTGCGCTTCCGGTGAGGTAAACATTGACTCCGGTTTTCATAATGGCAAGTGCTTGGGCTTGAGTCATGGGGTTTAGTATAACAATTTCGATACTCGGCAGTAAGTTAGCAGAAATACGAGAAAATGGTAGAATCGGCGTATGAAAAAACAGGTAGTCTTCATGCACGGCGGAGATACATTTAAGACCTATGGCGATTACCTGTCGTTCCTTGCCGATTATAAAATAGACAGTCTCGCCTATTTCAAAGGGAATATAGGCTGGCAAGATACACTACAGGAAAAACTTGGCGATGATTTTGAGGTAATTGCGCCCAAGATGCCAAATAAAATCAATGCCAAATACGCGGAGTGGAAAATTTGGTTCGAAAAACTTATCCCATTACTGAATCACGAACTTATTCTTATTGGTTATTCACTCGGTGGCATATTTTTGGCAAAGTATCTTTCGGAAAATATCATGCCAAAAAAGATTACATGTGTATATTTAGTTGCTGCGCCACACGACGAAACTGATACGGAATCTTTAGCTGATTTCATTCTTCCGTCGCAACTCACCAAGCTCGCCGAACAAGCTCCAAACATACACCTCTACCACAGTAAAGATGACTCGGTTGTGCAATTTTCCGATCTTGAGAAGTACCAAAAAGAATTGCCTGGCGCAATTGCAACCATTTTTGAAGACCGTGGTCATTTTTGGCAAGAAAACTTCCCAGAACTTATTAACGATATACTAAAATAATATGAAGCAATCTAAAATCTACATCTATGGCAAACACGCAGTCGCTGAAGCTCTGGCAAATGCTCCGCAAGCCGTCAAAAAAATATACCTATCCCCTAAACAAGAAGATGGTCACTTGCGTAGCCTGATCAAGAAAACTGGCGTGCAAGTTTCTGAGCTTGGCAAAGACCGCCTGCCTGGCGTAGATAGCGACACAACACACCAAGGTGTCATCGGTGTCATTTCGCTCGACGACCTCATGCGTCCCTTTAAAACTTTTTTAGAAAATCTTAAGGTCACCGATGATACGTCGCTCGTCATCCTCGGCGAAGTGCAGGACCCGCACAATGTCGGCGCAGTCATTCGCTCAGCTGCGGCTTTTGGAGTCGCTGGTATTCTCATGCCTGAGCATAACCAAGCACCAATTACCGGTGCCGTGGTCAAAGTTTCTGCTGGCATGGCTTTCCGCGTACCGATTGTCCAAATCGGTAACATCAACCAAACAATTCGCGACCTCAAAGAAGCCGGTTTTGTCGTTTACGGACTTGAGGGTGGCGGCAATGCCGAAACAACTGACGAAACATTCGACAACCCAAGCGCATTTATCCTTGGCAACGAAGGTGCCGGACTCCGCGAGAAAACCAAAGAACTTTGCG
>JBDKLD010000055.1:0-10845 GCA_039795715.1 Candidatus Parcubacteria bacterium
AAGTATTTCAAGAAAAAAGTTTTTCTTGTCGCACCACTCCACCATCACTTTGAGGCACTTGGCTGGTCTCGACCCAAAATCACTATGCGCTATTGGATTGTCAGTCTAGTCTGCGGGATTATCGGCATAGTAATTGCGCTTTGGTCATGATATGAAAGAAGTTACCGGCAAAAAGGTAGACAGACTGTTCCTAACTATAGTACTTTTGCTCACTGGCATTGGCCTGATTTTTTTTGTTTCGGCATCACTTGGGGTTCTAGCTAGAAGTGAAACCAAATTCTACAATGTCCTTTTCTCTCAGTTGGCTGTCGGTCTCATTGGTGGACTTATTGCGTTCTATCTTACCTCGCGCATCAATTACAAAGTTTGGCGAAAGTACTCTTTTCTTTTTCTTATCGGCGCACTCGCGCTTTCTATTTTAGTTTTTGTGCCAGGGCTTGGTCTCACTCACGGTGGCGCGACGAGGTGGATTAGTCTTGGATTCATTTCATTTCAACCGGCAGAATTTCTGAAAATCGCTTTCGTCATGTACTTTGCCTCTTGGCTTTCAGCGGTAAGAGAAAGAGCGGATTCATTTCTCCATGGGTTATTGCCATTTTTTATTATTATGGCAATTATTGCTGCGATTTTACTCAGGCAACCAGATACAAAAAGTCTTATCTTGATGTTTGTCGCGGGAGCTTCCATGTACTTCTTGACTGGAGTCCAGCTCAAAAAAATATTCATCATTGGCGGAGTCGCAGTTGCCGGTTTCGCGATCTTGGCATTTACCACGCCATATCTACGAGATCGCGTGACCACATTTATGAATCCTGATCATGATCCGCAGGGTTCCTCATATCAACTCAAGCAAGCACTTATAGCAGTTGGCTCTGGCGGAATAGGTGGAAAAGGTATTGGGCAAAGTATCCAGAAGTTCAATTACTTGCCAGAGCCTCAAGGTGACTCGATCTTTGCTGTTATTTGTGAAGAAACTGGATTTGTTGGTGGGCTAGTAGTCGTCCTCCTTTACGCAGCATTTGCCATGAGGGGTTTGCGTATCAGTTCAAGGGCACCTGATTCATTTGGACGCCTACTCTCAGCAGGAATCATTATTTTGCTAACTGCCCAGTCATTCCTCAATATTGCCTCAATTACAGGCCTTTTCCCACTCACAGGTGTCCCACTAGTCTTTATGAGTCAGGGTGGTACCTCACTCCTCATTTCGCTCGCGGCAGCAGGTATTGTGCTCAATATATCCAGGACGCAAAAGAGGCGAGTTTAAGATAATATGTTAAACTTCTAGCTATGAAGATAGTACTGACAGGTGGTGGCACAGGAGGGCATTTTTACCCCATAATCGCTATAGCCGAAGAAATAAACAGAATCGTTGACAAGGAGCATATTGTTGATGCCAAATTGTACTTTTTCTCAGATAGTCCTTTTGACAATACGATGCTTTACGAAAATGGTATTCGCTACGAATGGGTGCCAGCAGGCAAGTGGCGATTGTATCCTTCCTTCCAAACAATCGTTGACATGTTCCGTGTCCCATACGGCATTCTTGTTGCAATTGCAAAACTATATAAAATGTACCCTGATGTAGTCGTCGGCAAAGGCGGTTACGCCTCTTTCCCGACGCTTTTTGCCGCGCGACTTCTCCGTATCCCTGTCATTATCCATGAATCAGACACAGTTCCCGGCAAAGTCTCAAAGTGGGCAGGAAAGTTTGCAAAACGTATCGCGATTTCATACCAAGACGCAGCACCATTTTTCCCAAAGGAAAAAACAGCATGGACTGGACAGCCTATTCGCG
Source organism: Candidatus Parcubacteria bacterium (assembly GCA_039795715.1). Taxonomy (GTDB): domain Bacteria; phylum Patescibacteriota; class Minisyncoccia; order Phycocordibacterales; family UBA9973; genus JAGOSA01. The sequence continues at coordinate 1,796 of JBDKLD010000055.1, forward strand.
CCACTATTCTGAAACCAGCAAAAGAGGGAGCTCAAGAGTACTTGAAACTTGAAGAAGGAATACCAGTTATTGCGCTCATTGGTGGTTCACAGGGAGCACTCGTAATGAACAATGCTTTGCTCGATGTGTTGCCTCAGCTAGTGAAAAAGTACGAAGTTATCCATCAAACTGGCACCAAAAATTTTAAAGAAGTATCAGAAACCGCCGGCATTGTACTCGAAGGCAATGACGATAAGCGTCACTACAAACCATTTCCATTTCTCAATGATCTCGCAACCAAGATGACAGCTGGTGCAGCTGACTTAATTATTTCGCGCGCTGGGTCATTTATTTTTGAAATTGCCAGTTGGGGAGTGCCTTCGATTATTATTCCGATTACGACAACAAATGGTGATCACCAGCGAGTAAATGCATATGCCTATGCACGTGGCGGAGCGTGCGAAGTTTTGGAAGAAGCAAACCTTACCCCTACCGTTCTCGCGACTACGATCAATGATCTCATGACCAATGTAGAAAAAATGTCGGCAATGAAGAAAGCTGCGAGTGCATTTTTCAAACCAGGTGCTTCTCACGAAATTGCACAAGAAGTTGTGAGGATAGCTCTTAGCCACGAGAAATAATAGTCACAAGAAATTAAATGCCCGACAAGATTCCGGAAAATAAAAAAGTAGTAACACGCTTTGCTCCAAGCCCGACAGGCTACATGCATATCGGCGGTGTCCGCACTGCACTTTTTGCTTGGGCTCTTGCTAGGCAAAATAATGGAGTGTTTATTCTCAGAATTGAAGATACTGACAAAGAGCGTGAAGTTCCAGGATCAATAGATCAAATTGTCGAATCACTCAAGTGGCTCGGTATAACTTGGGATGAAGGCATAGGTGTAGGTGGCCCAGCAGGTGAGTATCTTCAATCAAAGCGATTGGATCACTACATCAAGTATGCCAAGGAATTGGAATCTAAAGGACTTGCCTATGCTGATCCATACACTGTAGAACAAGTAGACGAATTCAGGAAGAAATCAGAAGCTGAAGGCAGACCATTCCTCTATCGTGAATATCGTCCAGAAAATCCACCAGCATGGGACGGCACACAGCCTCTGCGACTCAAAATCACAAACGTAAAAACTTCTACTTGGACCGATGCGATTCGAGGTGAGCTTTCCGCTGGCCCCGAGGCGCTCGACGATTTTGTGCTGATTAAAAGTGATGGTTATCCGACGTATAACCTCGCGCATATTGTTGATGATTTAGAAATGAATGTTACCCATATTTTACGCGCCGATGAGTTTATTTCTTCTGTTCCGAAATACCTCGCTCTTTATGAGGCTCTCAGCATAACTCCTCCAATTATGGCGACACTTCCTCCAATTATGGCGCCTGATGGTAAAAAGAAGCTGGGCAAGCGTGATGGGGCAAAAGATATTCTTGCATATCGAGATGAAGGCTATTTATCGTCAGCCATGCTCAACTTTCTTGTTTTCATTGGCTGGAACCCTGGTGGTGAAAAAGAAATTATTACCCCTGAAGAATTTATTCAGCTTTTCGATATTTCTAAAGTCCAGCATTCAGGAGGTGGCTTTAATGAAGAAAAGTTACATTGGATAAACAAAGAGCACCTCAAGCTCCTTTCTCAGAAAGAACAGCTTGATTTTGTCTTGAAATATATTTCATCTGAATTTGCTAAGGCTTGTGGCGAAGAGAAGTGCAATCGTTTACTTCCTGTGATTATTGATCGCATTAGCTACGGCAAACAAATACGTGATATGGAAGAAAAAGGTGAGCTTGCATTTGCGCTCACTATACCTAAACTAGATATCCATGTTTTAAATTGGAACGGCAAACAAAGTAGCGCCGAAACCTCTCAATATCTTGAGAAAATTTCTGAAATATTTTCTGCCCTAAATGATAGTAATATGAAAATTGAAACTATAAAAGACGCTGTAATGAAGTATGCAAATGAGTTTCCACAACGTGGGGCTGTTCTTCACCCACTTCGCTATGCGCTCACGGGACTCGCCAATTCTCCTGACCCATTTACGGTTGCATATATAATAGGTCGTGATGAAACACTTAAGCGAATTAAAATTGCTCTTGAGCTTCTAAAGAGCTAAACTTACTACATGAGGCGACCTTTTTTAATCGCCGGATATATCACTATTAGCCTTAGTTTGGGCTATTTTTTGCTCACCTCCGTGGTGCGCGCTCAAAATGAAAATGTAGATAAGATAGCTACTCAAAATGCCGAAATCGCCAAACTAGAAGCCGAAATCGCCAAGTATAAAGTAGAGCTCACGAAAACTCAAAATGAAAGCAATACGCTTGCCAACACCGTTAAGGAGCTTGATTTGAACCAAAAAAAGCTCAACGCTGACATGAAGCTATTGGAAGAAAAAATTAAGAAAAAAAATTTAGAAATTGGGAAGATTGGCAATCAGATTGATGATAAAGAAGATACGATTCATGGCTTAAAAACAGCTGTTTCTGCAGGTGCGCGGCGACTTGAAGAAGGTGACCATACTTCTTTTCTCATGTACCTTTTACGAGAGGAATCGATGACAGATGCTTGGCGAGAGTTTGACGCAATCCGTTCTATCGAAAATCATTTGAATAACAATATTAAAAAGCTCTCAGATGTTAAGACTGAATTACAAGTTCAAAAAACCGAATCAGAAGCAGAGAAAAATGAGATTGTTGATCTAAAAAAAGACATCGAGACTCAGAAAAAAATAATTCTCGCCAATAAGAGTGAAAAGGAGAGATTGCTAAAAGAAACCAAAAACGAAGAGAGTTCATACAAAAAAATGATTGCTGACAATGAGAAGAAAAAGGATCAATTCGAAGCTGAGCTCCGAAAGTACGAGGAAGGCCTCACGTATACGCTCGATATCAAAAATTTGCCGAGCGGGGTGGCTTTTTCCTGGCCACTAGAAAAAATTATTATTACTCAAAAATTCGGCAGAACGGCGTCTTCTGGGAGGCTATATAAATCAGGTTCACACAATGGCGTCGACTTTGGAGCCTCAATTGGTACGCCTGTATATGCTATGGCAGATGGTGTAGTAGAAGGCACAGGTGATACAGATATACAGTGCCCACGCGTGTCCTTTGGACGTTTTATTCTCATAAAATATAGCAATGAGCTTGCGAGCACATATGGGCACTTGTCGGTAATATCAGTTACTATCGGACAGACCGTCAAAAAAGGGCAATTAGTAGGGTACAGCGGTAATACAGGTTACTCTACGGGCCCGCACCTTCATGTCTCAGTGTATCCACGCGATGCAGTCAATCTCAAAACTTTGCCATCGATTTCTTGCAAAGGCAAAATACTCACTCAACCAATTTCGGCAGTCAACGCATATTTGGATCCGCTCAAGTATTTACCAAAACCATAACTGAAGAAATATAAAAGTAATGTAAAAACCGCCTGAAAAAATTAAAGGGCGGTTTTTATTAAAGGAGTTATTAATTTGCATCAAAATCGTCATCGTCTGGGCCATCCATGCTATCGTGCATACCGCCGTGTGGCATCATTCCGAAACTTTTATCGCCTCTCACTTTGTGACCGCCAAACATGAGGTACTCAATCGGGATATTATTGTCGTCTGCCCACTTTTTGAGCGTATCTATTTCTACTTCCATCGCATCATGTTTTTCCGTGTCTGTTTTACTGCCGAATGTCGCTCTCAAGCCATCTCTTGAGGACTCCAATTCTGACCTCTTTGCGATAATCTTGTCTGCCTGATCTCGTGTCAGCTTGCCATCTGAGACAGCTTGGTTGAGCCAGTCAGTGTACACTTGCTCGTGTTCTTTCTCCATCGTAGCTCGCTGTTCGTCGAAAACAGCTTGCACATCAGTAGAATTAAGATTGAATCTCGTCGAGATTGCAGTCACCATTTTACTCATCGGATTACTAGTTGGGGTAGTGCTTGCGGCATGGGTTATGCCCGCACCCGCAAGTGCTAGCCCCAGTGCGACTGCTCCGCCCGCCAGTAATCTTTTTTTGACATTTGCATTCATATTTTTTTAAAAATTAATAATAATTCGGATATGTGCGATCGTTCACTATCCTTATGCACATTGTAATCAAATGATTATGAAGAAAATCTAAAGAGGATTTCGAGGTAAAACAATGGCTATTGTCGTGCCAATATTGGGTTCACTGGTAAGAGTAACCCTGCCACCAAGCTCCTTTACTGCGGATTTAACAATAGAAAGACCAAGACCACTCCCGCCTGTTTTACGAGAACGGCTCCTGTCAATTCGAAAAAAGCGCTCGAATATTTTTTCGGAATCTGGTTTTGTCATTCCGATGCCTGTGTCTGCAATCATTATTGTACATTCAGAATCCCCAGGAATCAGTGTAATCTTCACCGTGCCGTTTGGCTTGTTGTAGGTAATCGCATTTTTAACACAGTTTGTAATTGCAGCGTCCAGAAGTGCCTCATCTGTTTTCAGTGTACTGTCTGCTTCAGGTAGGGAAGTGCTCATGGTGACGTTTTGCTCTTTTGCCATAAGATCAAGCCTGCTTACTGTTTTACGAATAAGTTCAGACACGTTTAATGGGCGCAATACTCTTGTGAGCGCCGCGCCATCGTCAGCAAGCCTTGAAACTGTCAGTAGGTCATTGACCAAGCCTCCCATTCTGTTAACTTCTTCGAGATTGCTAAGAACTTTTTTCTTTTGTGTGTCGCTAAGTCTAGAATTCATAAGCTCATTTTCCATATCCATTTTCAAAATACTAATCGGCGTTCGCAGTTCATGCGATGCATCACCTAGGAATCGGCGCTCCCTTTCAAATGTCTTCTTGAGAGGCGCAAGTGTCCATTCGGCAAGTTTGTAGCTAAGCGCGCCAGCAATTAAAAGCAAAAAACCATTTACTAATAATAGTAAATTGACTAAGTCTTCGCGCACATCATCTGGCGACGGAAAGGTGTTTGCGGTTTCGATAGGACGGAATTGAATTTCCAGGATTTCAACTCTTGGATGAAACCTTTTTTCCAAACGTGCAGAAAATGCAGAGTAGAGAACACCGCTAGACATAAAAAGAATACTAGCAAGAATGATGACGTAAATAATCGTGAGTTTTAGTATTGAGTGCTGGAAGCGTCGATTAAACGAGCTTGTATCCTTTGCCCCAAACTGTTTTGATCCTTCGTGCATATTTGTATGGTAACTTTTTTCGTAAATTCTTCAAATGGACATCGACCACGTTACTAAAGAGATCATGGAATCTATCCCAGACATGTTCCAGAATATCGTCGCGGGTAATCACAGCACCTTTGTTTCGCAAAAAATATTCCAACAATCCATACTCACGAAGCGTGAGCTCTATAGGTTTTTCTTCAACAGTAACAGTTTGTGTTTTCGTATCTAGTGTCAATTCATCAAGAATGAGAATGTCGCTTTGGGTAATCTGTGGCCTACGAAGTAATGCGCGAATGCGTGCGATAAGTTCATCAAAAGCAAACGGTTTTACTAAGTAGTCATCAGCGCCACCATCAAGCCCGACTATTTTGTCGTCAACTTCGTCTTTGGCGGTGAGAAAAATAATTGGTGTTTTGAAACCTTGGAGACGTAGATTTCTACATACTGCAATGCCATCACGCTTTGGCATCATGATATCTAGGATAATTAGGTCATAATTGCCGTATTTTGCTAGTTGTTCTCCTTGCTCACCATCAAAAGCAAAGTCAGCCGCGTATCCACGTTTTTGTAGTCCTTCTACGAGGCTTTTATTGAGTTTTGGTTCGTCTTCTACGACTAATATTTTCATATGCTCTATCATACTAAACCTTTATGAAGTAAATATGAAGAGCATATTTTATGCTATACTCAGGCTCTTACGCGTCAAAATAGCCAATTTATGTCAAAAGCCGATACAATAGTTAGATTTGAGAAAGTCTCATTTGAATATGGAGTCAATCACCCAATCCTCAGCGAGGTGAGCTTTTCTATTCGTCGTAATGCCAAACTCACACTCATGGGTCAAAATGGAGCAGGGAAGAGTACTATCTTTGGACTTATGAGAGGGGTACTGCAACCAGAAGAGGGGATGCTCCATATTATGAAAGGTTTAAGCATCGCAACTGCCAGACAGGTTATTCCTCGTGACGAACTTGATTTATCGGTGCGTGAGTTTTTTGAAAAATGTTTTGATAAAAAAATATACGATATAGATCCACGCATTGATGCTATTCTCGAAGTTGTGCATTTGAAAGGTCATGAAAAAGTTCATGACAAAAAAATAAAGAGCTTTTCTGGTGGTCAGCAAGCGTGTTTGCTTTTGGCGTCAGCGCTCATCCAAGACCCCGACCTGCTTCTCCTTGATGAGCCGACAAACAATTTGGATAAAGCGGGGATTGCCCATCTAACAGAATTTCTCCAAAAGTATAAGAAGACGGTTATAGTTATTTCTCACGATGCTGAATTTTTGAATTCATTTACGGAAGGCGTGCTCTATCTAGATATTCATACAAAAAAAGTCGAGCAATATGTCGGCAACTACAAAGACTTGCTTGCTGAGATAACTGCGCGTGTAGAGCGCGAAAACATGCTCAACGCCCGTCTTCAGAAACAGATTCTGGAAAAAAAAGAGCAAGCTAACAAGTTTGCTTACAAAGGTGGCCAAATGCGTCTCGTTGCCAAGCGCATGCGCGAGAAAGCAGAAGAGCTCGAAGAAGATCTTGTTGATGTGCGTAAAGAAGATAAAACTATTCGTCAATTCGTCATTCCTACTCAAACAGACACCATCGGCGAGATAATTTCTATTTCATCTTTCGGTGTCATGAAGAATGGTAAAGTCGTCAATCGTAAAGCCAATATTTCTCTCAAAAAGAAAATGCACCTTCTGCTCAAAGGTCCAAATGGTATTGGCAAAAGCACTTTGCTTGAAAAAATCGCTCACAATGATGCCGACGGTACACTCATAGCGCCAAATGTTCGAGTTGGTTACTATCGCCAAGACTTTTCCACTTTAGATTTCAACGACTCCGTCTATGAATCTTTGGTCAAAGGTATCGAGTCAAGCGGGGAGCGCGTAGATGACCACAAGCTTCGTTCAACCGCAGCTAGTTTCCTTATAACGGGTGATGTTATCAATAAGAAGATTGGTAGCTTGTCTGAAGGACAAAAAGGTCTCGTGGCTTTTGCTCAACTAGTTTTGCAGAAACCTGGTCTACTTATTTTGGACGAACCAACAAACCATATTAACTTCCGCCATTTGCCAGTTATTGCTAAAGCGCTCGATATGTTTGAGGGCGCGATGATTTTAGTTTCTCACGTGCCAGAGTTCGTGGCTCAGATCAGAATTGATGAGGAGTTTGATTTGGAGAAATAAAAAAAACCGGACCTGTGTCCGGCTTTAATGCTATTTTTTACGAATTACATACTTTTGATCTTTTAGAAGGGCGCTAGTAGTACTTTGTCTAAGACGTACACCTTCTGTTACTCCAACGGAAAGAATTTCAAAACCATTTTCCGCCATAGCGTACTCAATCGTTTTCTTTGAGTGAAAAAAGCATTCCACGTCATCAATTGGATTGAGTATTGGTTCGGTAGACGCCAACTCATGCACAATAGCATCAATATAGAGGTACCCACGTGGACGTAATATCCTTGCAACTTCAGAAATAAGGTTATCAAGATACTTCATGTATAAAGTGGTTGCCATACAAAATGCAGCATTAGCGATAGATGATTCTACTGCTATTGGGTCATGTTCAAGATTTGAGATAATTGTTTTTAGCGAACATCCGAAATTATACTTCATGCGAAAGTCATGGAAAAGTTTTTCTGTAAAATCGAGCATGTCTCGTGACCCGTCTACTGCGATCACTTCTTTAGCTTTGAGTAAGCCGGCAAAAGTAAGTGTGAGTGCGCCAGGGCCACAACCTATGTCAACAATCGTTTTGCATTTCGAGTTGGGCACAAAATCCTCAACTCCCAGTAATCGTAGGGTTTCTACAACAGATTCGGCTTCATCAAGCTTGCCATGTCTTAACATACTACTCATCAATCCAATGCCAGCCAGAGGGCCGGAAAAATATGCTATCCCTTTCATTCATATTCAGTTTTTAGTTTAATATTTTATATCACGCATAATTATATTGGTCAATAGTCACGTATAGGTTCAATAGCTTCACACCACTTGCTGGAATATCATCCAGCATATGCCATACACATCAAACAAGAACATGCCGAAGATACGAAGAGAGGCAGTTCAACTTGTCCGGAAAGGTTGGAGTGCCAGAAAGGTCGGCAGGCACCTTGGGTTCAACCATGTGACCGTGATGACATGGGTGAGGGCTGCAACAATATATGGTGATCATCCGATACCAACAAGAAGTTCAAAGCCAGAATCACACCCAAAACAATTAGCTGAAAGTGTGGTGAACAAAATTGTGGCGAAGCGACTGGAACACAATCGATATGCCGAAGCAGTGCACCGAGAGCTTGCAAATGACGGCGTCAGTGTGTCACTGTCGTCAGTGAAGCGCACACTTGAACGAAAGTATTTGGTTAAAAAGCGAAGTCCGTGGAAACGATACCATCCTCATCAAGACCGTCCATACCCCCTGAAGCAAGGTGATTTGGTGCAGATTGATACCATCCATCGTATGGTGAGTGAGAAGAAACGATTGTACGTGTACTCGCTCATTGATGTCTATGGCAGGGTGACATATGCCAAGGCGTACTCCAAGATGGGTGGCAAGGTCTCACTACGCTTTGTGAGAGAAGCAGAGAAGTATGTACCATTCGCATTCAGTATGCTCCAGAGTGACCATGGACCTGAGTTTGGAAAGTGGTTTGTGGAACAGATCAAAAAGAATCACCGGTATACCAGAATCGGCAAACCAAATGACAATGCACACATCGAACGGTTTAACAGAACACTCCAAGAAGAATGCTTGGACAAAGTTCCGAATGATGTGAAAAAAATTAATTGCGCGCTCAAAAAGTATTTGAGATACTACAACTACGAAAGAGTTCATGGAGGGATTAATTATCAAATTCCCATGCAGGTGGTGTGAAGGTATTGGTTAGAATACG
>JBDKLD010000056.1:0-18707 GCA_039795715.1 Candidatus Parcubacteria bacterium
CTCCTATCGCATTCTCGATTAAATATTTTTTGAAAAAATCATTTTTTAATACACCCCAAATGACGACATTACCTGTTGGCTGTACCGTTTTCGAAGATGAGCCAATATCAATATAGCCAGCAAAGACAGCCACGCCAAAAACAATAAAAAATCCAAATATGACGTAAAGAATTGTTTGAAAATTAAATTTCATGAACTATGAGAAAAGTATACCATAATGGTGAGCTCCGGCTTCTATGTTCTTGATTTTTTTCATACCTACAGTCGCCATGAGCTCTTCTGCTTTACTGGCAGTTATCACATGGTCGGTGGTAGGACCCATACCGCCAAAAGATTCGCTCCAGTCGATGACGAGCAATTTGCCTCCTGGTTTGAGAATACGCTTTGTTTCTTCAATAAAACTTTTCTTATCTTCAACTTGGAAAAGGATGTTCGAGGCAATGGCAATATCGATTGAAGCGTCTCTGATTTTGGTGCCACCTCTTTTTTCTATATTGCCCCAAATATAGTCAATATTGTTGAGCATGTCTTTCTTGGCTATTTCTTCTATGTGTTTGAGGAGATCTCGCTGGACTTCTATAGCGTAGACTTTACCGTCACCGCCTTTCATTTTCTTGGCCGCGGCAATAGTATAGAAGCCACTGCCAGCACCAAGGTCAGCCACGACAAGATTTGTGGTCATTTCTATTTGCTCTAAAATTTTGGAAGGATCTGCGAACATTTTAATTATTTCTTAATTTATTATTTATTTTAAACAGGGACCAACTACATGCAAGCGAGCGAGGCAATTTGATCGCCGGGGCGGAGCTTCATAATAGTCACACCCTGTGTCTGCCTGCCAAGTGACGGAATAGACTCAAGCGACGTACGAATAATCTGACCATTTTTGGAAACAGCAATGAGCTCTGCTTCATCTCGAACAAGACGACCGATAATAACTTTACCAGTTTTCGGTGTGACTTTGGCAGTTTTGATACCTGAACCGCCACGTTTCTGAGTTTTATATTCTTTAATCTTGGTCTTTTTACCGAGGCCATTTTCAGTCATCGTCAAAAATGCCGCGCTGCCTTCACCTTTGGTTTCGTCTTTCTTTATCACACCAACGCCGATAATTGTATCAGCTTTGCTGACTTTTATGGCGCGCACACCGCCAGCAGTCCTACCCATTTCGCGAACGTCGGATTCTTTGAATCGTATAGACTGACCAGAAGAAGTACCTAGGATAACATCATCGCCCTTTTCTACCATAACCGCTGACTTGAGCGCATCACCTTTATCGAGACGAATAGCGATGATGCCAGAGCGACGAACGTCTTTGAAGCTTTCTGAGGACATTTTCTTGGCAGTGCCGTTCTCGGTCATGAGCATGAGCGAAAGGGTTTTATCCTTGTCGCCTTTTGGCACAGGCAAAATAGACTGCACGGATTCGCCGTCAGTGAGCGAGAGGAAGTTCATGATCGACTTGCCCTTGGTCGCACGCTTGCCTTCTGGAATATCGTACATTTTTATTTGGTATGCTTTACCAGTATTTGTAAAGAAAAGGAGGTCATTGTGCGTGTTGGCCGAGAGTAGCATCGTCACAAAATCTTCTTCTTTTGTTTCAATATCTATCACGCCAACACCGCCACGCTTCTGCGCGCGATACTCGCTCGGATCGGTACGTTTGACATAGCCACCAGCTGTGTACACGAGCAAGGATTCTTTTTCTGGAATGAGGTCTTCATCATTGATAGCTTTGACACCACCCTTGATAATACGAGTTCGGCGATCGTCGCCGTATTTCTCTCTGATTTCTTTGAGTTCGCTTGCGATCACGCCAAAGATCTTTTTCTCGCTCTTGAGCAATGCTTCGAGTTCAGCAATGAGAGCCTGTTTTTCTTTGAGTTCAGTTTCGACGGCCTTACGCTCGAGTCCGGCGAGCTTTTGCAAACGCATTTCCAAAATCGCATCAGTTTGCAACTCGGTGAACTTGAAGGTTTTCATCAAGTTGAGTTTTGCCATGGCAGCGTCTTTTGATTCGCGAATAGTTGTGATGACTTTATCGATGTGATCGAGGGCTTTCTTGAGACCGATTAAAATGTGCTCACGTTCTTGGGCTTTTCTGAGATCATATGTTGTACGACGGCGCACTACAACAACGCGGTGGTCGATGAATTCTTCGAGAATAGACTTGAGTGAAAGCGTCTGCGGTACGCCATCAACAAGCGCCACCATGTTGAAATTGAAATTGAGTTCAAGTTGAGTATGTTTGTAAATATAATTGAGAACTTTTTGCGGATGAACGCCTGACTTGAGATCGATGGCAATACGGATATCTTTGGTCGATTCATCGCGGAGGCCTTTGATGCCTTCGAGTTTCTTCTCTTGCACGAGACTGGCGATCGCGGTGATGAGGTCGGATTTATTGACGCGATATGGGATAGAGGTAATGATAACTTGGAACATGCCGCTCTTGGTCTCAACGATCTCTGCTTCGCCACGAGTGACGATACCGCCACGACCAGTTGAATATGCATGAACTAAGTCGCTGTGGCCATAAATAAGACCACCTGTTGGGAAATCAGGACCTTTGACGTGTTGCATAAGTTCTTCGGTAGTTGCGTCGCCGTTTTCTATCAAATGAAGTGTGGCATCGATGACCTCACCGAGGTTGTGAGGCGGAACAGTTGTCGCCATACCGACGGCAATACCCATAATGCCGTTGAGGAGCAAATTTGGTACAGCAGTTGGTAATACTGTTGGTTCTTTTCTGGTAGCGTCGTAGTTTTGCTTCCAATCTACAGTTTCCTTTTCTAGATCGCGCAAAAGCTCACCAGAAACTTTCGACATTTTAGCTTCGGTATAACGCATGGCTGCGGCATTGTCGCCATCGATTGAATTGTGAACAAAAACCCCTGCTGCCAAAGCAAAGTTATGAGTTTTGTCGATAGTAATATCGTAAACATCCTCGAATTCTTTTAAGAATTCGATTTTTTTGACTTTATGATTCCCTTTTAATTCAATTTCAAGTCGAGCAATGTCACCAGAATAATATTTTTCAATTCCAGTATTCCAAAAAGTTGTTCCTTTATTCTTAGGATATACTTTCTCGATAGCTTGTTGGTAATTTACTTCAGATATTTCCAAATTATTTTGCAAAAGATACCTACAAACAGCATCGAATTTAATTTTTCCTGTTCTATTTGTTGTATGATTTTTATTACCTTTTATGATTTTCTCATGCATAAATCTCTGGTAATCTGGATTTTGCCAAAGTCGGGTCAAGGTTTTGGTCGCGAGTTTGCTTTTTTCCTCACGCAATTCGGGGTGTGCTTCAAAATACTTCTTCATTGAAAGACTTTTCTGCTCCTGCATATATGCTCTATAGTTTGGATCTTGCCAATTGAGAATATTTTGTAAAGAAATCCTGTCAGCGCTTTTAAGGCGATTTTCAGGCTTATTCCAAAAGGCTTTTCTGCCTGCGGAAAGTTTTTTTACATATTCCGGGTCATTTTGGTGTCGATTTTTTGTTGCAGTTGAATGGAGCTTCCAGTGATCATTCCAATGCATTCTTATTATATTATCGGGATTGTTATTTAATTTATTGAAATCCTTGTGATGGCGAGTTCTACCTGATGATTTTTGGTAAATACTATTTTCTAAATTGAAGGCATCTGCAAGATGGTGCGCAAAAACCCAATCACACGTTGTAGGTAAGAAGACCATTTCATAACCAGTCATATCTGCAAAACCTGAATCAGCTTTTGTTGAAGTCCGGGTGTACAAAGGCATAAGTGACATTCCTTCTTTTAGAAATTCCGCTTCGAGGTACGTGCCGTCTTTTAACATAAACTTATGATTGAGTGTACATCGAATTTCTTGGCCGCTATCAAGTACAACTTTCATTATTTCAGCACTTTTTCGAGTAAGCCTAGGCTTCGTGACCTCTGCAATGCTGACAGAGCCATCGTCAAGAACAGTAAAAGTATAATTTTTCTTGCCATGCTTATCTTCCTCTATAAGTTCTCCGAAAGAAAGATTTCTGCCATCGGTCAAGCGTACTTGTGTATCGATAGTGAAGCAACCGAAATTGCCTTGCCCAACAACGAGTGGATAGCGAAGTGAAAATGGCTGAACCATGTTTACCATGGAGTCGTAAACAGCGGCATCGCCATGAGGGTGATACTTACCGAGCACATCACCGACCACGAGCGCTGACTTGCGGAACTTGGCAGACGAAGTGAGGCCGAGTTCGTGCATAGAATATAGAATGCGCCGGTGAACAGGTTTGAGTCCATCACGGACGTCAGGCAGTGCGCGGTCAGTAATAACCGACATGGCATAGTCGATGAAAGAATCTTTCATCTCTTTGACTATTGAAATCGGGACGACGTTTTGATGTTTTACTTCTGGGGTTTCAATTTCTTTCTTCATGTTATTGCGTTTCTGTTGTACCGACTAAATTAACAACACCTGTTTGATCAATGGTAAAATTCTTGCTTGGGTCTATTGTCTCAAGATCGGCTTTTGATTGGTCATAGGCATTTCTCGCACTACTTCCCAAAACTTTGAATGGGGTAAGTGAAGCATTGAAAGATGATTTTGTTTCCGGTGATGCGTATTCTGTCGCGAGCGATGAAATCCAAAAAAATGCCACGACACCAGCGAATGTGAGTGCTGAGAAAATCGCGATTTGATCACGAACGTGTGCTGGTTTTTTCCTGAGATTGTCAATAATTTTTCGCATATATTTTTGCTTTTTAACTATTTCGCCCTACTTCGCCTGCGGTGAGATCAACATAATTGTACCATCTTTTCCTTCCAAATCCTTGCGCTTGAGGGTCAATTTGTCCATGACTTCAGGCTTGTCGGAACCGGCTTCTTTGATGAACTGCTTGAGCACATCGTCAGAATAGTCGACAGGCACGATAATCATCGGCTCGAGCGACATGGCGAGCTTGTAGGAGTCTCTGGGGAGCATGGTGCCGTCGAGTGGCAAGATGAGGATGTCAGGATGCATGAGAATTTCCTTGGTTTCGTTTGGGAGTTGTAAAGTGTCAGTTTGACCAAGCACTGCGATGGACATCCCTTCGAGAGTAAGTGAAAAAGCATTTTCTCGACGACCATTTACTTCTGCCATAAATCCACCGGAAATAAAAATGCCTTTGGCCTCATAGCTACCAGGTCCATCAACAATAAAAGGCTCACGGTCACCATATGAAAGAGTGCCGGCGCCAGCAGTGTCAGGGTCGCTCGATGTTGAAATAGAAATATCAGCACCAAATGTAGATGTCTTTTTTGACCATGGGCTTTCCTTGGTTGGCGCATTGACGCCGATAACTGTATCGCCGTATTGTAGCTTGAGGAATCGCTTGCCGAAATATGTAATAATCATGCACCAAGTATAGCATTTTTTATGTCTAAAACCAAGCGAAAATAAGGGTAAAAAGAAGTTAGAAATGCTGAATTTTAGCTTGTAAATATGGTATATTTCTCGCATATGACGATAGAAAATGAACTTGTCAAAATTCACCAAAAATGGGCTACACGAAATACCTGCAAGCTTAAAAAAACTGCAACACAAGCTGTCTTTGGCAGTGGTAATTCTCACGCTGAAATTGTTTTTATCGGCGAAGCTCCAGGGAAAAATGAAGATTTACAAGGAATACCTTTTGTTGGCGCAGCAGGAAAATTTCTCAATGAAATGCTAGCTGCCGCAAACTTGGTGCGGAGCGATGTCTACATCACCAACATTGTGAAATATCGTCCGCCGAACAATCGCGATCCGTTGCCAGAAGAAATAAAAAGTTGCGCGGCTTGGCTCCATGAAGAACTCGCCACAATCAATCCTGTGCTCATCGTTTTTCTCGGTAGACATTCGATGAACCATTTTTTTCCCGAAGCCAAAATTTCTGACGTCCACGGCACACTTTTGACCAAAAAAATTGCTGGCTTCCCTACTGAGCACTTTTTTGCACTTTACCATCCGGCGGCAGCGCTCTACAACGGGTCAATGAGAGATGTTTTGATTGCTGATTTTAAAAAGGTGCCGAAGGTTATTGAGGGTATAAAATCTGAAAAATAAATTTAAATTTAGAACTACCTATACTTCTTCCCCTTCCAAAAGAGCTCAAATGTTTTCTTGGGCGGTAAGATTGTGGCGAAATAGAGGAAGTCGACTGTTTGACGAGCAAAGTAGGCAAACCAGCCGAAAATGTGAATCTTGCCAAGTGACATTAGTGCCCAATTGTGACCAATTGGAATAATGTACTCAATTTCTTTTACTTTATATTTTCGGCGGCTGCGCTTTTGTAGTTTACGCAAAATGTCATTGGCAACAAATTTGGCATCGTGCATCGCTGTTTGCGCGAGACCAGAATATTTTGTACCCGCAGCATCACCGGCAATGTACACATCTTCGAAATTTGGAACTTCCATGTAGTCATCGACGAGCACTCGCCTACGCTCGGTCATTTGCAAGCCTTCGATTTTGCTGTACAGAGCATTGATCGTGGTTCCCGCTGTCCAAATAACTGTTTTGGTTTTGAGATCCATGTCCCCGATGAGAATTGTCTCAACGTCTTCGGCCATAACTTCGCGATTGAGGAAAACGTTGACCCCAAGCGAGCGCAAGCGCTTGAGCGCTGCCTCGCTCGCATCTGGATGTGTTGCGCCGATGAGCCTGTTGCCACGGTCAATAATATCAATCGTGATGAATGACGGATCAACTGCATACTTTTTTGCCAACTTTCGCATGTACGCAGTGAGGTCGCCAGCAAGCTCTACACCGGACGGACCGCCACCGACAATCACGATTTGGAAATTGGAAACCATCGCCGAAGCATCATGATTTACTTTGCCGATAAAAAGATTTTTGATGTGGTCTTTGAGCTCTGTTGCTTCGCCAATTGATTTGAAACCAAATGAATGCTCTGGGATGCCAGGAAGATTGAAATATGATGTCTGACTACCGAGTGCGAGAACAATATAGTCGGCAGTATACACTTGCCCCTTTTCGCCTTTAATTTCTTTCTTTGCCAAATCAACAGCCACAGCTCGATCGATGACGATATCGACGTCTTTTGGCACCAAATCAGAGAGTGGAACGCAGACCTCAATCGGCGCAGCACCAGTGACAACACGATAGAAAGCTGGGTAGTATTCGAAGTATGATTTGTCAGAAATGAGGGTGATATTGACAGTGGATTCATCAGCAAGCTTGCGAGCTAAGGCCGTCCCTGCAAAACCACCACCAACGATAATGACGCTCGGCTTCTTGTGTTGCTTTTTAGGTGACATGGAAATATTGTAGCATTAGCAAGGGTTTTTACCCTGTGCAAAGGCTCTTTTATTGTATACTTCAAGAGTAGTAAGGTGCTGTCAGATTTAGGACGCAATTTCGTCTACATTTATGGAATCCAAAAACCAGAAAAACTCAAGCTTTATAGAGGCATACGACGACTATAACGACGATATTTTCAGGTTTGTCTACCTGAAGACTAAGAATCGCGATATAGCCCTAGATATCACCCAAGAGACCTTTACCAAGGTGTGGGAATATATGGGGAATAGCAAGGAAATCGGGCATATGCGTGGATTCCTTTATCAGATCGCTCGCAACCTCGTTATCGACCATTATCGCAAGAAAAGCACAAGTTCACTCGACTTGATGTCAGAATCTGGTTTTGATCCGGCAAACGAAGAGCGCGAAGAGACTGATCATTTTGAAATCAGCGAGGCGATGGAAATCATCGAAAGTCTTGATGAAAAATATCGCGAACCGATTGTCCTGCGTTATGTCGAAGAAATGTCAGTCAAAGAAATTGCCGAAATTCTGAACGAAGCCGAAAATACTATTTCAGTGCGCATTCACCGCGGTCTCGAGAAAATAAGATCACAAATCACAGCAGACGAATAATCAAGAGACAAATTTATGAAAGTCAAAAACATTTTCAAACAATTAAAAAGCATCCAAATGACCCATGAGGAAAAAGACCGCATGCGTATTGTGCTTGTATCACTTTCCAAAAAACCAAGCCTCAGTGATTACCGTATGCCTATCAAGAGCCCAGTTTCTAGCTGGACTTTCGCGATAAACTTTAAAACTGTCGGTACTGCCGCCCTCGTGCTCATCTTGGCATCGACGGGCGTTTCTTTTGCCGCAGAAAACACTCTTCCTGGTGATTTACTCTTCCCTGTCAAAGTAAACGTCAACGAAGAAGTCCGTGGTGCACTCACTATCTCGAGTGAAGCCAAGATGGATTGGGAGAAGGAACGCGTTGTTCGTCGTGTTGTTGAAACAGAAAGACTCCTCAAGACGAACAAGTTCACCGACGGACGAAAAGCCGAAGCAGAGTCTGCGCTCAAAACACAGATGGAGACATTTGCAACTGCAGCAGCTGAGACAAGTGAGAAAAACCCAAACGCAGTTATCGCGGCAACTGCTGAGCTTGAGCCAGCGCTCAAAGTTCATTCTGAAGTCATTGCTGAAATTGCCGCGGCTGATAGTACAAAAAGTGAAGGCACTGGAACTATTCTCAATACCGTGGCTCTAGGAATCGAGGCAACATCTCAGCAAGAAACCGTGGCAATTGCTTCTGCTGTTGAGCAAGACCCTGACACGTTTCTCAAACTTACAGACGAGAAAATAACAGATGCTGGAACTGCTATTGATACCTCTACTAACGATGAAGCAAAGATTGTTGCAGATGAAGCAGAAAATGCTTCCGCCGACAATCAAGAAGTTTCGACATTGAGTGAGGTTGATAATAGCGAGAAAATAGTCGCTAAGCCACAGACCGAACAAGCTACAACCAAAATAGTTCAACCTCCTACAAATCCACCAGAAGAAAAAGTAAAAGAAAGCACCGAGACAAAACCAGAAACGACAAAAAGCATTGAACCAAAGAAGGATGCTACCAAAGATTCAATTTCTGATAGTAATTTACCAAAAGCAGATACTGTTTTGGAAGCTACTAGCGAAGCAAAGATAGTTACCCCAATCACTGAAGCAAAGGATATTCTAACTTTAGCTCGCGCCAAGTTACAGCAAGCAAAAATTCTCCGAGAAAAAGGTGACTACAAAGAAGCACTAACACTTGCCCAAGATGCCTACAAAGATATAGTTGCACTCAAACTTCAAGCTAAACTTTCGAATAAACCAAAGAAGGACGTTCGTACAATAAAAAATATTGAGAGTGAAATTAAGGGCGAAGTAAAAGGCATTGAGACAGAGGCACCATCTGCCAACTAATTCTTGTGTAATCGAGAAAGCGCGATTCCTAGAAACGACGAAATGAACACAATGCCCACAAGTATCCAAACTTGTTTTGGGATTTTTTTATATATCGTATTCTTGGATTCTTTGGCTATATCTTTACTGCCTTCCTCTACTGTTTGGGACTCAGCAACTTGGGATAATTGAGTGCTTTCAGATATAGGTTCAAAGAGTGTCTGCTCGTGCAGTGTATCAGCGGGCATTGCAACTGATACATTGGCGGAAGTACTAGCCATACTACTGTATGGCGCCGTTTCGGTGGTTGTGACTTCTTTTTTGTCTTGTGCTGACACAATCGGCAAAGGTGCTTTTTCCACTACTTCTAATAAAATATCCTTTGCGACTAAAATCAAACGAAAGTTGGGAAACCTGAGCGAATACTGTCCTGTTTCCATCAAGCCAGCTTTTTTCTTTTCTAATATTATGAACGACCCCGAGAGAAGGACACTTCCACGCGGAAAAATGTAGCTACTATTTTCTGTGAGTATTTGCCAACGAGAAATATCAATTTCGCTTTTGCCTTTGTTTTTTAACGAAAGCGCCAATCCGTCGTCGTCGAACTCAATTTGAGGCATAGACACTATTATTGTTGCCCTATCTGATGCTTTGGGTTCTCTATCGTAAAAGCTTTCGTAGTATTCAACTGTTACAACATACCTGCCTGGGTACCCATACACATGAGCTACTGGGTTGGTATTTTGAGATGCAACACTTTCTCCATCTCCGAAATTCCAAAAAATATTGCCTACTTGGGTTGGCTCGCCCTCCTCATTGGTTATTATTGCATTGAAAACAGTGTCTGCATCAGAGAGGATAGTTGTTTTGGGTGTGACAATTTTTGCAGATATTTTTTTCTTAGGTTTTGCTTTTAAGCGAGCTTTGCTGTCACTATTTCCACCTGGCTGATCATTACTACTCTGTCCGCTGTTTGCAATATCGTCATTTCCATTATTTTCACTTACGCTATTTTCATTGTCATTATTTTGACTAGCACTACTTTGTGTAGATGAACTACTTTCTACAACTTGCTTTTGGTTGGTTGCTCCCGGAGTCGGCAACCCGACTATCCACTCCGTCAAACTACCAATCAAACTATTGCCATCGCCATTTGATCCTTGTGACGAAGTGTAGGAAACTTCATTTACAATGTTACCTTCTCCATTTTTAAGAGAAATAGTTTCACCACTATTCGAAAGAGAAAAAACTGAATCCAATAGTGTACCGCTAAATTGCAAATAGTCTGCTTGGAACGTAGTAGCGTTTTCGGCAATAATCGCAAAACCATGTGCTGGCAAAATCATACTTCCTGCAACAGAGACAATGGAGTGGTTGGAATTATTTTCAAAAAATTTCCAGCCTGAAATATCAACAGGCGAATCACCATCATTTTCAATCTCAACCCACTCGTGGTTGGTGTCTGATCCAGACGGATCGTACATTATCTCGCTTATTCTTATACCCGCGAAAGCCAGGTGTGGGACAAAAACAAGTATTGCAAGAATTTGTAAATAAAATAGATGTGTAATTTTCATTTTGATTGCCATTAGCGGCAATCAAAAGTATTACATTAACTACTTAAAATACTCCTCAAGACTTCCTCAGGAACTTCTTTAGGATTTTCATCTGCGCTTTTATCGGACTGAGCGTTATTTTTCAAGGTATTTTTTGCAATTGGCGGCTCTACAGGCTGTGCAATCGGCTGTTTTTGGTGCTGTTGTGGAACAACTTTTTGGAGCAAGGCTCGCAAATCGGCGATTTTTTGAGCGTCAGGAGTTTTTGATTTCTTGAGTAAACTCATCGACATCGGTTCCGGAACTTTGTGCTCGACATGTGAATGCTCTGCCGTTATAACATGTTGCACAGTCTTCTTTTCTGTCTGGATTTTTTCTGATGTAATATCCTCAGCGACGATTTTGGGACGTTCAGGCTCTATTGAAAGTTTATTGAGCATACTTCGTAAACTTTCTTTTGGACGAACAGGTTCGACATATTCTCTTTTTGGAGGATATTGCGAAGCCTGTGGTTTTATTCCAGATTTTGGTAAATCTATCTTTGGCTGAATACGGGGTCCAATTGGCGCCTTGGCTGTAAATGGAGCGCTCGGAGTGACAACTGGACTAGATTGTGGGCGAACATACGTACTTGCTCCAGGACGCGGACTTTGTGGGTTGATAGTAAAAGGTCTCGGTGGACGAATCTCGTTCGTTGGAGCGCCCATAAAGCCATCGCCATCACGTACAATTTTCTCTTTTTTAATTACGACAACAGGCTCGTGCCACTTAGCAATCGCCTCTTCGACAAGTGGACGCGCAAGCGCAAAGCTTGCCCGTGAAGAAGCGGTGATTTCATCTTTGAATGATCTGTGTGGGATCGGAATAGGCGCCATAGTGACTGCAGAAAAAGGCTTGGAGCCGACACCGTCAATCATGAGACGCATGTACGTTTGGAAAATACCAAGGTTAACAATATCTTCTGCAGTAAATTGAGGTGCGAATTCTTTTTCAAAAATCTCCGCGTCAGTCGCGCCAACTCGGAAAATAATCATCGTGCCGACGTTGCCGAAAACTGCAGCTTGAACAGCCTCGGACATTTGCTCGACGTACTGGTGAGCAATAGTCAGACTGAGATGGTACTTGCGAGCTTCAGACAAAATATCGGCAAAAGAATCTGAAGCAAATGATTGGAATTCATCAACAAATAAATAGAAGTGCGGTAATCGCTTCATTGCTTCGTTTGAAACATCAGCACGTGACATTGCCGCAAGGTAAATTTTGGTAATCAAAATACCACCAAGTAGGTTGGCATTTTGTTCACCAATACGCCCCTTGGAAAGATTGATGATGAGGATCTTCTTCTCATCCATCATTTTACGAATATCAAAAGAAGATGTCGGTTGCCCGATAATATTGCGAATAACAGGATTGGTCGCAAATTGACCAACTTTGTTCTGAATAGCTGCGCCGGCTTCCTGCATGTAGCGATCGCCATATTTGGCAAATTCATCAATCCAAAAAGACTTCACAGAAGGATCTTTGACATTGTCGACAACAGCCTTGCGATAGTCTTTGTCAGCTAGCATACGATTGACACCGAGTAATGTAGCATTTGGGTACTCAAGTAGAGCAAGGAGAATATTATTTAAAATATATTCCATGCGGGCACTCCACTGATCTGCCCAAATTTTTTTGAAAACGCTCATGAGACCAGAAGAAACGAGGTGGCGCTTGTCCGCGTCTACACTTTCTAGAATATTAAAGGAAATCGGGAAATCTGTATCAAAAGGTGCAAAATACACGACGTCTTTGACTCGTTCCTCCGGAACATATTCGAGTAACTTTTCAGCAGCCGAACCGTGTGGATCCATGAAGGCCATGCCCTCGCCATTCATGATGTCTTGAGCAGCCATGTTTTCGAGCAAAGTTGACTTACCCATGCCTGTTTTACCTATGACGTAGGTATGCCTCGTGCGATCCTTGGCCTTGATGCCAAAGTTTGCCCGCTTATTACGAAAGTCAGTTTGCGCAAAATATGTGATTTTTTCCTGATCCTCCATTTGAAATTAGTATAGCATTCTTATATAAAGACCGTGCTTCCATTTCGCTTACGCATGCCTTTAGCAGGGAGCGAAACATAAAACGTCGTGCCTTTATGTTCTTCTGACACAAACCAGACTGATCCACCTATACTACTGACGAGTGTTTTTACCAAGTATAAACCGAGTCCATTGCCATTGGCCTCTACCACACGGACATTGTCGGCGCGGAAAAGTTTGGAAAATATTTTGGCTTTATCTTTTTCTGGTATACCAACACCACTATCAGACACTGAGAGAATAAGCGCATCATGCTTGAGTTCATGACCAGCAACGCTTTCATTTTTTAATTTTCTTTCAACAGCAACTCTGACTACACCTTTTTTTGCCGTGTACTTTACAGCATTGGAAATCAGGTTTTGGAAAATAATCGTAATAATCTTCTTGTCGCCGAGATATTTGACATACTTTGCTGGTATAGCGATATCAAGCTTGAGATTTTTATCTTTGATAGTTACCATAAGATCCGCAACTACATCGTCGACGATACTTTTGAGTGATAGATCTTCGGGCTCAACATGCAATGTGCCGAGGTCAACACGAGAGACATTTAAAAGTGAATTTATGAGCTCTATCATACGGTGATTGCCATTAAAAATCTCTTGTATGTAGCTCTTTTGTTCTTTGTTTAATTCTCCCACGTCGCCAGCGAGCAACATTTCTGAATACCAATTGATCGATGAGAGCGGAGTACGGAGTTGGTGCGAAGCAAGAGATATTAGCTCACTTTTGGCATCATCAATTTGTTTTTCCCTAGTTATGTCACGCAAAATCATTATCACCTTTACTGGAAAATCACCCGCCAAAAAACTAGCAGTACAAGCTACTGGCGCCACGACATTTACAGGGTCTTTGACATACAGCTCATCATTTATGCCATATGTGACAATTGCACTTTCACGAATAGCTTTCTTGACGGGCGTATCTTTTTCCGCGACTTTATGTCCTTTGTGGTAAAAAACGCAGACTTTTCCGACTGGCTTGCCAATAGCATCCGCTGGAGCAATCCGAAAAAGAGCGGCGGCGGCCTGATTGATAAAAGCGATGTTGTTCTTGTCGTCGACGGCGATCAGCGCTTCATTCATGAGCGAAAGAATTGTATTGAGTTGATATATTTTTGACTCAAGTTTACGTTCACCAATTTTCAGATCTTCTAGAACATTGAGCATCGCCGAATAGGTTCTCTCTTCTTCGGTCTTCTTGATATTTGCCTCGTGAATTTGATTATTTTTTTTCATTGAGTTTTGCTATTTCGTGTTTAAGCTCTACCATACGAAGCTCTCTACCGACCATTACCCTGTTGAGGCGTTCAAGTTCTTTGGCCCTATTCGCAATTTCTTCATGTGCGTCTTTCAATTTGTCGATTTCATTTTGCATGCTTGAGACAGCATTTTGGTATTTATCTTTGCCAATTTGAAGACTGTTCTTTATTTCTTCAGTCTGTTGAAGCTCTTTTGCTCTACTTTCACCTACGGTGAGTAATAAATAGAAAATAACCAGCGAGATAGATATACCAAAAAGCAAAACCGCGAGCGGGAGTACTGTTCCCATTTTCTGTATGAGCGAATTGAGGTCGGCATCCGTTGTTATTACCCAAGGGTAGACACCAAGCTTGACTTGATCTGTTCGGGAATATGTATGTTTTTGTTCATTATTTGTATCCGGTGGTGATTCGAATAGTGGCGCAGTTTTATACACAGCATCAGAAATATTTATGTGGATGGCGTCGTAAATGCCATTGCTTTGGAAAAGTCTGCTGAGGACAACTGGCACATCGAGTACAGTGAAAAGGTAGCCGTCAGTTGCCTTGGTCAAGAGTACATATGCTGATTCATTATCACGAAAACGCAAAAGTGAAGAATTGGTTGCTGTCGCGCTTTTGGAAACGACGACTGCATTTTGTAACTCTTCTTCAGAAATATCCTGTATACCTTGAGTGACCCTGTAGTGATAGAGACGCTTGAGTGTCGTGCCCTTGGTGGAATAAATCCCAATCTCACGAATACCTGGGTACCTTGCTTCTATTTGCAAGGAGGAAAGGTATGTATCAAGCTCACCTTTAGTTGCATTAAAATCTATACTTTGGGCGACTGTTCTCGGCAACTCAATCGTATGGTTTATTCGAGATAAAACTGTGGATTTAACTTCTTTCGAAAGCTGGTCAAAACGCTCAAGGCCTTCGAGGTATAATGCGCTTTTAGAAATTGAAAACGCCAGGATACAGCCAAATACTGAAATCGCCAAAAAAACAAAAGCGATCGGCACATCAATTGCGGCTAGTTGTATTTTTCTGAAAAAAGAACTCACTTTCATAGCTAGTTCTCCTCTTACCTTTTAATTTTGATAGTTGCACCAGCCTCTGCATTGGGTGCCGAAGCAGTGATACGGCCGTACATATCTTTTGAAATCATATAGCCAGTGCCTTTTGGTGAGATGTTTGTTGGATCTGTTGGTAATGCGGTAAGATACTTTTCATTGAGTGTGAGGACATTGAGATCAACGTAACCAGTACAAGGAGTGACCCCAGTTTTGCAAATCTCAGTAGGTGTTGTCGTGATAGTGGATGGCAATGCTCCGTTATTATCGATTGAGTACTGGTAAACTGCGTTAATAATAGTGTTGGTATCTATTCGTCGCTGAGCGTTTTTTGTTTCAGACAATTGCTTGCCCGGATTTACGGCAATGATAATGATGCCGGCAAGAATTGCGATGGCCGCGACAACAAGCAAAATTTCGAGGAGTGTAAAACCCTGTTGATATTTTCGTATGGTGGAATTCATGTACGATTCTATTATACTGCCTCTAGTAAATATTACAAAACTTCGCGCCAAGAGATAATGATGATTTTGGGGTTTACTCCCTGAATTTCGACTAATATTTTTTTGATTGCTCCATTTGATGTGCCGATCGATACAATATCCTTTCTTGTACCGCCCATAGAAGTGACTTCGTACGTACACCCACCTTTGTCGCTGGTTGAAGAGCCCTTTCCCTCATAATCAGTAGTATTTCTAATACCCTGCAAAGCAATTTCGGCACAGTCATCTGCAAGTTGTCGAGCTTGGTAGGCAGCAGTAATAGAAAGTGCGTTTTTATTGGCGTCAATTCCGCGATTGAGGAAGCCGATGACGACAGCAACGCCGAACACTCCGACAATCAATACCGCCATGAGCGTTGCGAATCCATTACTATCAGTTGTTTTTTTACTATGCATACTTATCTCACGGTTGCGCCTGATGAAAATGACTTTCGATAGACAATTTTGCCAGTAGCATCTGCTCCAGATATGACAAATGAGTAGCCAATATAGTCACGACCTGATTCACCAGCATGCGTAAAACTGAGCTCTTCAATTTTAACATTATTTGATGACATCGCCATTTTCTCGCTATTATCAACAGCACTGTAGAGTATCTTGTTTTCTTTGAATACAGTGACGACTGTATCGTGCTCAACACCAGAAACAGTGAGGATCATTTTTTCATCTGTTTTATACAGATCTGGAGTAAATATCTGGCGAGCATTTTGTACATACCTATCGAGCGTATATGAAATCGACGTCCCTTCTTCTTCGACTGCTTGAATGATATCCCCCTTCAGTTTTATGTCATACACAACTGACAGCAAGCTGGAGGCCGCAAAAATAATTGCTCCGCTAATTGATACGTAGAGAAGTATCTCTAGGAGTGTCATGCCTTTTTGGTTTGTTGGGAATGTTTTCATGTTATTGCAAAGGTATGATTGCTACTTTTTTGGCTTTTCCTCGATTACCGTGCCTAGCAAATTGATATGAAGGACTCTTTCACCAGACGGGCTCTTGATGGTGACAAAAGTATCGCGAGTAATCGTTCCGTTTAGTATACTAAAATTAATATCCGGTTCGGGTGTTGCGGAAACTACTACACCACCGACCACGTCAACAACTATATCAAACTCGGTATTACGGTCTTGGTAGCTTTTACCTCTGTATGAAATTACTTTTGATTTTCCTGCACCATCTTTCCCCACCCAGACACCTGCAGGCATTCCCAAAGAACCTAACTTTGCCTGAAGACTTGCAGTGCGAAGTGAGGCTTGAATGTTGGATGTTGTTTCAGATAAATAATTATTTGAGAGTAAGGTACTTTGAATAGGTAGCGTAATAGCTGAAAGAATGACAATTATTGCAATCACCAGCATTATTTCAATGAGCGAGAACCCACGGATATTTTTCATTCGTGAGATCATGTGTTGATACCGCCAATCAAACTGTATATAGGCAAAATCACTGCGAGCGCGACAAAGACGACGCCAACCCAAACAATAACCAAAAGAAGAGGCTCTAGAATTACAGAGAGATTTTTGCTGGTAATTTCACTCTTGGCTTCATTGTTCTCGCCGATAGTTTTCAAAACTTTCGCTAGATTTCCAGATTTTTCTCCTGCGATAATCATTTGCTGGAGCGGTAAATTGATATACTGTCGCGATCTGGGAATTGAAGCAAAAGCTCTATCAAATGAATTACCTTCCTCAACTAGAACCAAAAGTTTTTGGTAGAATTTTTTATACGAAACAAAAGGAGAGGCATTTGCGATTGCACCGAGAGACTGCACAAGTGGCAGTCCTGCGTCGAGAAGCGTACCAAAAAGGTAGCCGAAACGAGCAAGTTCCAATTCTTGGCTGAGCGACCGTATTCCCGGAACAGACAGCAGGAGTCTTTGTCCAGCGCTTTTTGTGTACCTATTGTAGAAAAGGAAATAAATGATGAAAATAATCGTAGCAAACAATAGCGGGATAATTTTTGTACCACTATGACTCATATACGAACCAAAGCTAATCAAAACTTTTGTAATAAATGGCAACTTTACATGCAATTGCTCAAATACTACTGCCAATTTAGGTAAAATAAACCAAGCGATGCCGACACCGACGAGAACTGACATGCCGATAACGAATATCGGATACAGCATTGCTGAACGGATTTTTGAGTGAAAAAGCCTGTTCTTGTTTTCTTGTATCGAAATAATGCTGAGATTTTCTGAAAGCTTGCCTGATTCTTCACCTACTCGTATGAGCGATATAGCATTGGCATCGAACAGTTGCGTTTTTTCTAAAGACTGCCAAAGTTGCAGACCTTCATTGACTTCTGCCTCAACTTTCTTGAGAACTTTTTTTAAATATTTTGAACGAAGATCCTCACCGATATTTCTGATAGCATCCTCAACACCCATACCGGAAGCCACGAGAAGACTCAAGTTTTCTAAAAAAAATGTTTTTTCTTTGCCTGAATCAAATAGCATATACTAATTGTTGCTTTTTTCTGGTGGTTGAGCAACCCGCATTAGTTCGGTTAATGTAGTTTTGCCGGAAAGAACCTTGTCAATACCGTCTTCAAACATTGATCTCATCCCCTGCTTTTGTGCAAGTGCAGAGATCTGTCTGCCGGATGGATGGGTGAGCGTAAGTTCTTCCATTTCTGGAGTCATGCGGATAAATTCAAAAATTGCTGTTCGTCCATCGTAGCCACTACCACCGCAAGCTTCACAACCTTTACCTTCGTACAAAGTATACTTTTCCTGAGTAAATACCGTCGCAAGAAATGGATGTTTGCTGACAATTTCTTCTTTGGGGACCAAGGTGCTGTACCTACATTGATCGCAAATTGTTCTCACCAGGCGCTGAGCAACGATAAGCTCAAGTGTAGATGCCAAAAGAAATGGCTCTATCCCCATATCAAGGAGACGAGGAATAGCAGTAGAAGAATCATTGGCATGGAACGTTGAGAGCAAGAGGTGGCCAGTGAGCGCTGCATTCACTGCAATTTCTGCTGTTTCCGTGTCTCGAATTTCTCCAACAAGAATAATGTCGGGGTCTTGGCGT
>JBDKLD010000057.1:0-12736 GCA_039795715.1 Candidatus Parcubacteria bacterium
TTCAATCCAACTCGGCAAAGCTAACGCTACATCAGTCGACATCTGCAACAGTGCAACCTGTGACACCATCAACATTGGCAACCTCGCGACAACTGATGCTGACACTATTGTTATCGGTGACATCCTCGACACCACATCAATCAATTCAACAGGATGGACGGTGACAGGAGCGGGTCTCATCACCACCTCAGGTGGCCTCTCAGTCACTGGTGGTGACATCGGTCTTGCTGATACCACAGGAACCACATGGTCTATCAACTCAAGTGGTGTTGCATCACTCGGCGCATCCGCAACTATCGCCGGCACAGCTGATGGCACTGACGCTCTCATCCTCACGGCAGGTGACATCCTTGTCACTAACGGTGATGTCGATGTCTCAGGCGGTGACTTCAATGTGACACTAGACGCTGCGGATGGTGCATCATTCTCATCAAACGCTACTGCTTCAGCTGATGCACTCACTGTCACTCTCGCAGGTACCGCAGACTCAGCTGGTATCGACGGACTCTTCATCTCTGCTACTGCTACCAACCAAACTAACCAGACCGTCAACGCTCTCAACATCTCTCTTGCTGCTGGTGGTACCGTATCAGGCGACGTTGCTCGCGGTATCTTCCTTGATCTTGCTTCTGTCGGCAACGCTGCGAACACCACCAAAGCTATTGAAATTGAAAACACAGCTGCTTGGGACACTGACATTGAACTTCAAAATGATGAGACGATCAGCAACGTGACTGATGGAACGATTGATATTACCGCAACAACAACAGACCTCTCTGGCGGACTTGTTGCTGGATCATCAAATGTTGCAATCACTCTTGCAACAGGATTTATTGATGCTGATGCGCTCACTCTCACTGCCGCGGTTGATGGCGGAACAGGCACTTCATCTGGTTCAGGACTCGAGGCGCGTACTGATGGGATTGGGTTGCTACAGGGGTGTGCGAATAATGAAATTTTGAAATGGGTTGAAGCAACTGATGTTTGGAACTGTGCAGCTGATACTAGTGGTGGACTTTCAGATGCTGACTATGGAGACATTACTGTTTCAGGTTCTGGTACGGTAATGACTATTGATAGCAACACAATCACAGCTGCGAAAATTGCTGATGATGTTATTGATTTTGCTGACATGGCTGATTCTATGACTATCGATGCCGCAACCGACATTAATCTCGGTGCCAATGCATTTACAATTGATATGGATTCAACTGGAGACTTTTCAATTCGTGATGGCGTAACCGACATTGCTTCATTTACGGATAGTGGCGCAATTACTTTTGCGCCGACATCAGGTCAGTCGCTTACAACGACTATTGCAGGCGCAGGCACTCTTGCAACTAACATTACTGGATCAGGAAATGAAATCCACACACTTTCTTCAACTGGCGACATAATCTTTGTCGATGGAGCTACAACGTTTGCAACCTTCGACGATGCTGGTGGTATAAACTTTACGCCAACTCCGGCTTCTGACTTTATAATAAATGAAGGCACAGGAACAAATGTCCAAGTTACTGCTACTGCTGCTCCAACAGTAGATCTCATCGCTGTTACGAACTCGGGACAAGGCACAACAACAACTGCTGTTGACGGTTTGCAAGTTACTTTTGTAACAACTGCTGTTGCTGGAAGCGTCGATAATGCTGGCCTTCGTCTTGTAATGGATCCATCAGGTGCAACTGAAGCAGGTGACACTGTTGAAGCTATCGATATTCCAAACATCACAAACCCAACTGGTGTAGCAACAGGTGTCAGAATCGGAAGTGGTTATGACCGAGGCATTTCATTCTTGGATTCTGCTGGCGACTACGCAGCATTTACTGCGCCAGCTGATGTCACCACAAGTTACACATGGACACTTCCAGCAGCTGGCGGTACAGCTGGTTGTCTCAAATCTGATTCGAGCAATGTCCTCTCAGTTTCTGCTTGCGGTGATGTCTTGATCAACAACTACACGGCAAACGGTAGCAACTGGACCAAGCCAGCCAATGCAGTGATGGTTATTGTGGAAATGATCGGTGGTGGTGGCGCAGGCGGTGGAGGCGCTGGATCTGCAAACGTGGCAACCGACGGTGGCGGTGGCGGTGGAGGAGGTGCTTATGCGACAAAAGCTTTTGATGCAGGAACTATTGCAACAGGTTCAAACATTATCGTGCCAGCGGCAACTGCAAACGTGGCAACACTTACAGACGGTACTGCTGGTGGAAGTGCCTGTGTTACTACTGGTGCAACTTGCGGCGCTGGTACTGTTTACCTGATTGCATATGGTGGCGGTGGCGGTGGCGCAGCAGCAGCAAACAACGGTACTAACGGAGGCGGAGGCGGAGGCGGAGGCGGCTCGCAAAACGCTGGAACGAGTGCGACTACTGCTACTGCCGGTTTTGGCGGAGGTCCAACTGGTGGTGCGGCCAACACAGCAGCTGACGGATTTGGTGGCGGTGGCGGTGGAACAGGACAAGCAAACGGTACAGCTGGCGGTGCCGGTGGATTTGGTGGAGGCGGTGGAGGCGGTGCCTCACTCACGGGCGGTGGAACTGGTATTGGTGTCGGCGGTAACTCTGTTCGCGGTGGTGGCGGTGGTGGCGCTGGTGCATCCTGCGGAGTCACTTGTGTGGCTCGTGTTGGTCTTGCTGGCGGTAATAGTGGATCACTTGGAAACGGCGGTGGTACGGCTGGTGCAGTAAACGGTGGCGTCGGCGGAAATGGAACTGATGGATTGGCAAATGCTGTCTATGGTGGCGGTGGCGGAGGTGGTGGCGGAAGTATAAACAATGCAGGCACCGGCGGAGCCGGCGGTATCGGCGGTGCTCCGGGTGGCGGTGGCGGTGGCGGTGGCGTTGGCGGTAACTCTGCAGGTGCTACTCCTGGTACTGGAGGTACTGGCGGAGGTGGTGCACGTGGCGAAGTTAAAATCACAACACTTCGTGGAACAGGCGCTGACTTGGCTGAAATATATAGTACAAATGATATAGATATGGAGGCTGGAGACGTGGTTGCAATAGACAAAACACTCGTGGCTGGAGTCAAAAAGACTGAAAGAGCCTATGATTCCAATGTCATCGGCGTTATCTCAACTGATCCAGGTGTGGTTATCGGTAACATCAATGAAGACCCTGGCAAAACACCGGTCATCGTCGCACTCTCTGGTCGCGTGCCAATGAAAGTAACTCTTGAAAATGGTCCGATTAAAAAAGGTGACTTACTCACACCTTCATCTACGCCAGGTAAAGCAATGAAAGCAATCAAGGCTGGAGTTATTATCGGACAATCAATGACTGATTACGATGGCAGTATGCCGCTTGGCTATGTTGTTGCCTTCATTAAAAATACCTATGCTCATGGTGAAAAAATCAGTGAAGTTCTTTCTGGAGAAGCTGCTCCAACTACAGACGCTGATGGAAATATAATAGTGCCTGCTGCTGTCGCACCAATGACGATTCAACAGCAAGCATTGTCATACTTCAAAGCACACAAAGGTGCTCTCGCTGAAGCGGTTGAGATTTCTGAAATAAATACCGATAGATTGACAGCCGGTCTTGAAATAATTACACCAAAAGTTATTACTAGTGACCTGGCAACAGATACAATCTCAGCAAGTACAGGCAAGGACATTGGCATGAATCTCGATGCTGATGGAAAGTTTGTGATTAATTCTGTGACTGCTGGCGTGGCGGGCGCAACGAGTGGCGACACAACAGATCCAGTGACGGGGGAAACTATTCCAGGAACAACAACTACCACGACTACATCGACACCGGTGATTACTTTCGACTCATTGGGAAATGCACTCTTTGCTGGAACAGTTACTGCAAAAAATATTAGCGCAGAAAGTATCAGCGGGATAAATGTTATTACTGATCAACTCTCAACTCTTGAAGATACTGTCAATAGTATTTCAAGTCAGCACATTGATCTTTCGAGTCTCGTAACACTTGCTACTACTGTGGGAGAATTGGGTACAAAAGTTGATGCTCTCGACACTGACCTTACCGCACGCCTTACGGCTGTCGAAGGTAGCTTGGCGAGTGTCTCACTCACCGATGCGGTACTTACCACACTCTCAGTTTCTGGTTCAGCGACATTCTCAGGTGGGCTTATGACTGATTCGATTGGAACACTTGGCAGTACACTTACACTTTCGAGTAACGTAGACTTTATTGGTCGGCCATACTTTACGACTGACACTGGTGGATTTGCAGTTGTAAAAACTGGCGCAACAGAAGTCGCAGTAGAATTCAGTAGCGACTACCTCGATCAGCCAATCGTGAACGCAACGATTTCGCTTGATGATGCAGATTCAGCAAATGCTACGGCGATATTTACTGATGATGTTCGTTACCTTGTTACCAAGAAGAGCATGCACGGATTTACTATCTTGCTCAACAAGCCTGCGACCAGCGATATCCGCTTTAGTTGGATGGCGCTTGCAGTACACAATCCAACAACAGTATTTTCTCTGATTACTGAGCCACAAAATCCAGAGGGAAATCAAAATGATGGAAATGGAAATATTCCACCACCACCTAATCCTGGCGATACGCCACCAAATGGTGGGGGAGACACGACGGGTGGCGGCGGCACCACTCCTCCAAGTGGTCCGGACACAGTACCGCCAGTAATTTCTCTAGTGGGTAATTCTGCTGTGACTATTACTGCAGGTGACACCTTCGCAGATCCGGGAGCAACCGCGCTTGACGATGTTGACGGCGATGTGACAGTATCAATAATAGTAAGTGGAATTGTAAATACAGAAGTGCCTGGAACGTATACACTTGCATATATTGCTGCTGATTCTGCGGGTAATACCGCGGGTGCTGAGAGAACAGTGACTGTTGTTCCTACCCCAGCTCCAACTGAGTAATTTCATATTTTGTGACGGGTTTTGATTCTTGTAAAATATGAATTCAATTGTAAATAAATTAAAAAAAATTGGCGCGTCGCGATGGTCCAAAATCGTGGCGTTTTCCATACTCATGGTTTTTTTGGCATTGCTCGTGACGTATAAAATAGCGTTACCTGCAGCTGAAGATTTGCCCCGGCAGATGAAAAATGGCCAAGAAATACTGCAAGGTAATTTTGCTAATCTCACCCAAAATGTCTATTCATTTACTGACCCCACGCACTATTTTGCCAACCACCACTGGTTGTATGGTGTGCTTGCATACCTTTCGTATCAAGTAGTTGGATGGAGCGGGATGGTTATTTTTAAAGTACTCTTTGTCTTGCTTATATTTGCACTTCTCTTCAAGACTGCACTTCGCAGGGCAAATTTTTGGCTTGTAGCTATTTGTTCAATTCCGTTTCTGCTATTTCTCTCTGTTCGTTCTGGTCTGCGTCCTGAACTTTTCGGCTATTTTTTCATCGCACTTTACTTCTACTTACTAGGCAGATTGGAAGAAAATCCAAAAAGTTCACTCATTTACTGGCTTATCCCAGCACAGCTTTTGTGGGCAAACCTC
The DNA here is from genome assembly GCA_039795715.1 of Candidatus Parcubacteria bacterium. Taxonomy (GTDB): domain Bacteria; phylum Patescibacteriota; class Minisyncoccia; order Phycocordibacterales; family UBA9973; genus JAGOSA01. Next base: position 5,463 of record JBDKLD010000057.1, read on the forward strand.
CATATTACATTTCCGATCGGCGTCATGATCGTGGGTGGTTTTTTGCTAGAGAAAATTATTCTCAATCGGAAGCACTTTTGGAAGAATGTAGTCATTAAAAAATTGATTATCTTACTGGTTGTTCTGTCCGCAGTCAGTTTTGCCAATCCAAACGGTATTAAGGGTGCTATCTATTCTCTCGAAAGTAACACTGCCAAGGGCGGCACTATTGTTAGTGCTGAAGTACAACCACTGCGTACAGTTGATAATGACACACCGAGTTCTTCTACTGATCCGGCACACCTTTTTATCTATCTCCTGCCAATTGCTGCACTGAGCTTTATCGTCAGTTACCGAAAAAAGCCGATACTTTATTTTGTTGCCACACTAGGGACGGCGCTCATTACCTTCAAGATTTTCCGCAGTTTTCCTTTTTTTGGCATGATGTTTTTGCTTGCAGTGCCGGCCAATTTCGATAACTTATTCCTACGTCTAAAAAAATTCCTCAAAACAAAATGGGCTTTCGTAAAAATTAGTTTTGAGACTGCTGCTGCCACGCTTATTATTATTGGACTTATTTTTACTACTCAAGCTTTTTACAAAAAAACAATTGGCGGAGGAATACAGCCTGGTATTGGGCTGACACCAACCTCCGAAAGTTCAGCACGCTTTTTCTTGGACAACAACCTCAAGGGTCCTATTTTTAACGATACTGACGTAGGGAGCTATCTTATTTGGTATCTCTACCCTCAGGAAAAAGTTTTTGCTGACAATCGTTTCGGCGATGCTTACTCGGAATCATTTTGGAAAGATGAGTATTTGGCCGCAATGACTAATGAACAGAAATGGAAGGAAGTATCAGAAAAATATAATTTTAATACAATTTTTATTGATCAGTACGACAAAGGCAGCGGCATACGGGATTTTGTTTTTAATCGAATCCATGACCCTGCTTGGGTTTTCGTTTACGGAGATGACTACAATGTTATTTTAGTGAGAAATACTATTGAAAATAAAGAGGTTATTGATAAGTATGCAATTAACTTTGATAATTCGTACGATCGATTTAGACATTTGGCAGAATCGATGAACGCCCGTGATCAAGTTACAGCAGGGGATCTATTCGGTTTAATGGGAGAAGTTATCTATACACGAGCGGCATTTGAACGAGCAGTAGCCCTTGACCCAAATATGGCAAAGATCTGGTTTATTCTAGGAAAGACAGAATTACAAAGAAATGATCAAGCCAATGCTGATACTTCTCTTGCCCTTCTGTTTATCAACCAAGCAATTGAGCGTGGTTGGAAAACAGTGAACGCCTACAGTTTTCAAGCGCTCGCATACTATCGTCTAGGTCAAATGGATAAAGCCAAGGAATCTGTGCGCAAAGAACTCAAGCTCAATCCAAAAAGTGAAGATGCGAAGACGTGGCTGACGACGTTTAAGAAAGATGATGCAGCTAAGTTACTCAAAAATGAATAAAGTAATATGAGTAAACCAAAAGTCATAGGTATCATTTTGGCGTACAAACATGCACAGTTTTTGGAAGGTTTGTATGCCAAACTCCCGCTCGATGTACTCGATGAGGTGATTATAACCAACGATGAGTCGGGGGATGGGATTGAGAAAATAGCCGAGCGACTCGGTGTGCCTTGCTATAGTCATGATCGGCTTGGCTACGGTGGTAATATTAAATCTGGCGTCAAGATAGCTATGGAGCTGGGCGCTGACTACATGGTGGAAATTCATGGTGACGGACAATTTGATACGGCTTTTATTGCGACGGCTGTCGCGAAAATGAATGAAGGGTATGATTGCGTTCTTGGCACACGCTTTGGCGATATGAAGCAACCGCTACGTGACAAGATGCCGATGGCAAAGTACCTAGCGAATATTTCACTGACATTTATTGAGTGCTTGGTTTTGGGCGTCCGAGTTGGCGAATTTCACACCGGTGCGCGCGTCTACAGTCGGAAAGTTTTTGAAAAAATAGATGTGTCGCGCACATCGAACGGTTTTCTTTTTGGTTTTGAAATTTTGGCGCTGATTGCATACTACCGTTTGAAAATGGGGGAAGTGCCAGTGCGGGCATACTATGGGCAAGCGCATACTTCAATAAATTATAAAAGCAGTATCAAGTATGCAATTCAAACATTTGGGGTATTATTTCAATATATAGTAGCAAGGATTGGAATACACACTAGGCTATTTCGCTAGTTGAAAAAATGATAGTAATAAAATGACGGATCAAATCGTAAAAAAAAATATTCACAAAACTTTGCGATACTTGATTGCTGGGGGATTGGGGGCGGGAACGAATTTTGTTATCTATTATATTCTGGTGAAGTTTTTTGATGTTTGGTATCTTGCTGCCTCTATTACTTCCTTCCTACTCTCGCTCATCGTCGGCTTTTATCTTCAGAAATATTTTACTTTCAAAAACATGACCAAAGATGGTATTCACAAACAAGTCATCGCTTACTTTATTTTTTCTTTAATAAATCTTGTGGTCAATGTGATACTGATGCTTTTCTTTGTCGAAGTCTTGAGTGTGGACGCAATTTTATCAAAAGTGTTCACACTTGCTGTGCTCGCAGTGTGGAGCTTCTTTGTTTATAAAAATATAATTTTCAAATAAAAAACCCTGCATGACATGTTGTCGTGCAGGGCTATTTTCTAAAAAACTCATCGTATTGATTCACGAACTCTGTAATACTCAACTAATTCTTCGTATGTTGCCAGGTTGTGAGCAACTCCTTGTATCAGTGAATACTCAAGACCTATATGTTTCCATCTCTCCATGAAGAATAGATTTTGAGACCCAGCAGTTTTTTCAAAAAAATTACATTTGGGTGAGATACAGTAGATTTTCATCCAGTAGCCGGCATCTTTCATTGATCTAATCAAAGCCCGCATGCACCTCGCCAGCTGGTGTGGTTGGGCAAGAACGACGGCCGATTTCCAACCTTTCTTTTTTGCATATGCAACCATGTGCCTTGATTCTTGAGCTGTCGTTTTTGCCGGCTCGAAGAATTCAATCTTTTTAACAAATCGCATATTAAGTTTTTTCACCCATTCTGCTTTGGATTGCCCGTATTCTTCTTTTGCTTCCAGGCCATTGATGAGGATATATTCAACAGCCCCACTGTGGTATGTTTTGGAAGCTAGATTAAATAATAGATCATTTGCGTCTGCCGAGACACGACCAAAGAAAAATAAAGCGTCGACGGGTTTTTCAAGCTTGTCTGTAGTTGTTAAAATTGCCGAGATTAATTTGTATGGGGGAAAGAGAGAGTTTATTCGTCTCATAAGCCACAAAAATGGCCGTAATGTATTTTTCAATAGGACCTCCTTATTTATGTGCACCGATTTAGGAGCGCACTGGTTATTTAGTGAATTTTATTACTGTTTATAGCACAAACTATATAGAAAGTCAATAAATACCAGCGCGGGCTTTTTCTATAAGTTCTTGAACTCTCAAGCCCTCGGTAAAAGAAGGGGACATCTGTTTTTTCTGCTGGCAGGCGGTGACAAATCTTTGCGCCATTATTTTGACTATCTTTACTCGCTCGTCTTCGTTTTTTTTGCCAGCATTTTTCTTGACCCTGATTTGTTTTTCAGTGCCGTTACTCTGTATGATGATCGAAAAACCATCAACAACAGCATGCTCATTTTCGAGCACAATATTGCCATTATCACATTGGAATTCTAGTCTATGTCCGATTTCACCCCTTGAATTGCAAGCTATTTGCGCGTTACCGGTTGCGCCGTTTGCAAACGTGAATAGCATGTCAGCGCCGACTTCAGCACCATTCTTGCTTTCTTTTGAGTGAGTAAGAACAGTTTTGATGCTTTTTATTTTGCCGGCAAAATGTTCAAGGTAGTAGAAGCCATGAGAAAAATAGAAGGATAAAATACCGCCACCATCTTTGACACTAGTTTTCCACGATGAACGTTCGTATTTTATATCGCCCGAAAGCCAATTCCAGTTTACTGAAATATGTTGCAGTTCGCCGAACATTTTTTTGTCGAGCATTTCCTTTACCTTTTTCCATTCAGCAATTTCAGGAAAGAGAAAATCAATACCGTGGGTAATTTTATTTTTCTTGGCGAGCGTCAGTAATTCTTTGGCCTGCGTTACGTTTGTTGCCAGAGGCTTTTCAGCAAATACGTGTAGACCATTTTGCATTGCGGTTTTGGCTATTTTATATTGCTCGTTTGGTGGAGTTGCAATGGCTACAGCGTCCAGCTCACCACTTGCAAGAGCTTTCTGCCATTCATACTTTCCATTTTTCCCTTTACTATATACTCCAATAACCTTACATCCTTTCACAGAGTTAAATGCCGGGAGTAAGCCTACTTTTCCAAAATGAGTTCCGATGATACCAATTTTTATCATGATTGAAGTCTCCTTGCCCTAGTCCTTCGGAATTTTAACTTTGGAATTTCTGACAATTCTGAGCTTTGGCAGGGGAATGACGAAATCAGCTTTCAGGCCAGCCTTTTTGAGTCGTGGAATTATCACTTCGGCATAGTGCCATGCCAAGATCACAATGTAGTCCGGCTGTTCCTTTTGTAATATTTTTTCATGAACAACAGGAATGTGTTTCCCTGGTAAGTACATACCAAGTTTCAATGATGTTGGAAGTTCTGCCAAGTAGGGAAGCAGTTCTTTGCTGACGCCATAATAATTGAGTAGTGTCGATGCTCGGCCCGGAGAAGACTTGCCAACGATAGATTTGCCGGATTTTTTAACTTTTAAAATAAAATCCATAAAATCCGCACGCGAGTTTTTGGCTCGTTCGGCAAATGCCGTATACGTAGAAAGTTTTCCAAGTCCAGCTTTTTTCTCAAGTTTTAGTAAATCAGTCACACGTGAACTTACAGAGCGACCTTTGCCTTTTGTAATATGTACACGAATGTTGCCACCATACCTGTCGCCACGCTCGACGTCGGTTACGGTAAAATCATAATAGCTAAAAAGTTTTATGAGGGACTGTAGGGAGTACGTCCTGAGATGCTCATGATATATAGTGTCAAACTGCCCGCCCTGAATGACGTCTAGTAAATAGTGTGTTTCAGAAATAAAGACACCGTCGTCTTCGAGCAAGTTGTAAATGCCGGTGATAACTTCACCGATTTCCTGCATGTGAGCGAAGACATTTGTGGTGGTAATGACTTTGGCTTTGCCGTACTTCTTTTTGATCATCTCGGACGTTTCCAAATCAAAAAATGTTTGCAGTGTTAATATGCCGTGTTTGTTTGCATACTTTGCAATATTGGTCGGCTCAACACCAAGAATTCTGATACCGTAGCTTTTGAAACCACCGAGCAGTGTTCCGTCGTTTGAACCGATGTCGATAGCAATATGCTTCGATGTTATTCCGTATTTTTTAATTAACGACTGAGCAATATTCTTCTGGTAGTCGGCGAGAGGTTTTGAAATCCCACTGCGGTATGGATACCCGGGATGGTAGACGACACTACCATCAACGCAATAATCAATTTGAACACAGGTGCATTCTTTGCACCACATCATGCGGAGAGGATATGTGAGTTCCGGCCGACCCAACATTTCTTTAGTCAGCAACGTATCACACAATGGCTGGAAACCTAGGTCAAGAATCATGTGCAACTTTGTCGAACCACAGATTTGGCAGGTAGTTATTTGCCCGGTCTTCACAGAGTGGTGCTTGGGGTACTTTAGGCTCATATGACAGTTTTTATTAGAGCACTTAATAGTAGAAAAAACAATATATGTGTACCTCTAGACTTTTAAAAACTATGATATAATTATTGTCACAGATGTTTATGGTTACAGTAGTTTTTCACCTGTAAAAGTGGATAAGTCTTTTGCAATAATAAACACAAGCTGTATAATTGGGTCTGAAATTATTACTAGTAAGATAAATTTATGAAAAATACAAGTACAAAAAGCATTTTAATTGTTCTCATCGTTTTGGTCATTGCTATGGCTGGTGCTGCTGGTTACTTTTACCTCCAGTATTCGAAGGTTAAGAAAAATCCTCAAGCAGTCGCGCAAGCAGAAGTTGATCAGCTCGTTGCAAAGGTAGGTCAATTGATCGTCCTTCCAACTGATGAAACTCCTACTATCGCCACAGTCAGTGACCCTGAGAAGCTTAAAGACCAAGCATTCTTCAAGAGCGCACAGGCAGGCTACAAGGTTTTGATTTACACAAAAGCCAAGAAAGCAGTGCTCTATGATCCAATAACAAACAAGATTGTTGAGGTTGCCCCACTTTCTATCGGTGATCAGTCAAAGACATCAACTACTCCAAAGTCAACTACTCCGACGACAACAACTCCAGCTACTGGCACGACAACAACTCCAGCTACTGGCACGACAACAACTCCAAAGAATCCATAGTCAAAAAATGAACTTTGGTGACGGAATAAGCATAGTAAAGAAAGCTCACAAAGAGGGTAATCAATTTACCCTCTTTGTTGTATTAGCGCTAGGATTGTTACTATTTTCGGCCACAAAAACCTCGGCAGAAGACTATTCTAGCAGTAACTTTATTGTTCGAGACCCTGTGGTTACGATAGAGGGCGGATCTTCGACCTCGACGAGCTTCCAGTACTTCTCAAGCAGTGGGCAAGTGAGCTCGAGCGAGACAACAAGTTCGACTTTTATTGATAGAGCAGGTTTCTTGTATTTCCCTGTGGCATCAACGCCAGTTTTGTCAGCTTCGGGTGGGGCTTTGCAGGTGAGTTTGAGTTGGACAGCGGCCGTTGGTACTTTTGCAAATGTTACCAATTATGAGCTTGGTGTTTCGACCGTAAATGGCGGTCCATATACTTTCCAATCTGTCGGCAATGTTACATCGTATGTAAAGACCGGTCTTAGTGCCGGTACAACATACTACTTTTTGGTAAAAGCTTATGCTGGAACGCTCTATTTGATAGGTTCTTCGCAAGCGAGTGCGACAACGAATTCTGCAGTGACTCCTCCTGCCGGTGGTGGCGGAGGTGGTGGAGGCGGTGGCGGTTTTGGTCCGCCTGCACCTACTCCGACACCAACTCCATCCGGGGGTGCGACGGTGACATTTACGGGGAAAGCCTACCCGCTTAGCTCAGTAACCATACTCAAAGACGCGCAGGTAGTGGCGACAACGGTCGCAGGTTCTGATGCTAGTTTCCAAATCAATCTTTCCAATCTAAATTCAGCTAGTTACATTTTCTCTGTCTACGGCACCGACAACCAAGGAGTTCGCTCTTTGCCGATTTCATTGCCGATAACAGTAACGGAAGGTGCAACAGCAAATGTTACTGGA
>JBDKLD010000058.1:0-13456 GCA_039795715.1 Candidatus Parcubacteria bacterium
CAACCTTTCCGGACAAGTTGAACTGCCTCTCTTCGTATCTTCGGCATGTTCTTGTTTGATGTGTATGGCATATGCTGGATGATATTCCAGCAAGTGGTGTGAAGCTATTGAACCTATACGGTAAGCTTGACAAATATTAAATAGTATGATAAAATTTTCTGTAGTGTTCTTTATATTGCATGAGGATTTTATAGTTATTATTGGATCGCAAAACCAATTAAAATAAATACTATGAAAAATCTTGCAGATCAGATGAACAAAATCATCAATGTATTACCTAGCGCTTTCGGTTCTATCGTTAAGATGTCAGTATTTGGTGACTATCTCATTATCTTGACTCTCGTATCTGATGGAAATGAATGGGAATATGGTAATAATATTTTTATTTTGAATCAGACATTTGTTCTGGTTTCAGAAAAATACATTTCCACCATAGATGGAGAAAGTATAAATGATGTTGTTGAATTTTCAGAGCAAGAACATTCATTTATTGTGGGAATAATAATTGATGGTAACAAAGTCGAACACACTTTCAAGAAATCTTCTTAAGAAGTTTTCTGATAGTTATTCGCGAGGCGTCGCACATATATATGCGACGCTTTCTTTTTGTATGCGTAAAGCTCGTCGGACTAAAACTAAGATTCGAATTATAGCAACTTATGTAACCACGACCGTCTTTCGACAAAAAAAAAGACCAGTTAGACGGTACATACTACTATTATGAAATAAATTCGTAATAAAGACGTATAATCAAAGAAACTTTATAGAGTTAGTTGAATGCTGGCTCTTTTTTATTCTGAATTTTGTGACACTTCTCGCGCTAGCTCTAAAATGTGACCTCACGGAGAATCGAACTCCGATTAGCGGATTGAGAACCCGCTGTCCTAACCGTTAGACGATGAGGCCGTCTGCGGGTTCTCGAGAACCCGCTGTCCTCTATCATCCAACTGGTTAGACGATGAGGCCGTGCCGAAATAGTAACCCAAAAACCCCTGGTTTTCAATACTATTTGCGAAATAGTCTAATCATGGTATATTTTGTGCCAACTCAAAAATGTACATTTAAATAAAAAAAGCTATGGCAAAACTAAAATTTATTCCAGTAGGGAAGATTGATCCCGAAGGACAAAATCTGATTATTGTAAAAACCAGTCCGGTATTTACAAAAGACCTCAAGAAAATCATCGATCATTTTGAAGACGACAAGGCATTCAATAACATCTTGGTTGTTGGCAGGCCGGCAAGCAAGAAAGCCTTCGAAATAGAGGCTTTTGAACGAGCTGAAAGAGAAACAATGGAATATGCTCATCGCATGAATGACCGGTGCACTATTTTATTTATGGGTGAACCTGGGCAGAAACACGAGCGTCTGATTACTCAGCAAATGGTATTGCTCACCAAGCGTCTCACTGAATGTCTCTTTATCCACAAACTTGAGATGAGTAAGCTCTCTGTTTACATGATGCCCAATCCTCTGATTGAAGAACGCTTCAAGCATGAAATCGGTACCATGAAAGACGTAGTAGGCTTTCGAAACAATGTCGAGGCGACAATTGCCCACATTTCGTACCTAGATCATTTGCCAAAAAATGAACACGAAATGAAATTGAAAAGCGCGTACTTTCCGGAGGACAGGAGACTGCACGAACGACAGCAGTCAGATTTTGCAATTCATGAAGGCAACATATGAACACATCCCCGAATTTTCGGGGATTTTTTTATTTTAACATTTCTTAATGTGCTTTGTGTATATTTACACAATGAAAAAATTTGATACATGGAATAAAATAAAAAAAGTAATCGATGCAAATAACAGTGCGCCGAATAAATACCCCATGGAAGGGGAAATTTGGATGACGGCATATGGTCAAAATATTGGTTTTGAGCAAAATGGGAGTGGAAATAATTTCTCTCGTCCCGTGCTGGTAATTAAGAAGTTTAATAATCAAATGTTCTGGATAGTGCCAATGTCGACAAAACAAAAATCGCTAAGCTTTTACTATAATTTTACTGATCCAACTGGTAGGAATGTTTCAGTCATTATTGCGCAACTGAAACTTGTCAGCGTCAAAAGATTTAAAAGGAGAATGTACAGTCTATCAAAAAGTGACCTAGCGATTGTAATAAGTAAGATTAAATTATTGCTATAAATATCGAAACCCCGTCAGTTTGACGGGGTTTCTCGGAATCCTTTCGGATGCTTTGTAATCGTATTATAGCAAAATCAAAAGCCATGTCAATTATTCTTCGAGCAGTGCTTTCTCAATAAACTCCGGTGAAATCCCTGGCGCACTACCAGTAATGCGCATGACGTCTTTGTCGATTTTACGTAGCTCCTTGCCAGCGTTATTGTAGTGATTGCTCACCGTACCGAGCGCATTGCCGAGCTTGTTGTGATAGTCTTCGTAGCCCTTGATGTGTCGCCCGAGTTCTTCGACACGCTTGATTATGTCCTTGGCCGTTTCTTCTATTTGCATAGCGCGCAGTCCTTGCATGACCGTTTGCAGGTACGCAAGGAAAGATGTCGGCGAGACAATGATTACTTTGTACTTTGAAGCAGCGCGCTCGATAAGGCTTTGGTTGTCATCGCCCTCGGTCAGTCCGCCGATCTTGTTGATGATAAGGTCATAGTAGATAGCTTCATGTGGGATGAACATGAAAGCAAAATCCATCGTGCCTTCTTCTGGTTTTACGTACTTTGAGGTTTCAGAAATACGGAGTTTGAGGTCGTTGACGAAGAGTTTCTCCAAACGGTCACGCTCGGCTGGGTCACGCGATTCGACGACGCGGTTATAGTTTTCGAGTGAAAACTTGGAATCAACAGGAATTATTTTATCTTTGACGTAAATCGCGCAGTCGACAACCGTACCATCGGCGAAACCGTGCTGCATCTTGTATGAGCCGGGCGGTAAAATATTTTTCAACAACGTCTCAAGATAATATTCTCCGAGCACGCCGCGTTGCTTTGGGTTTTTGAGAATATTTTGCAACTCTTCGAGCTGGTCGGTAAAAGAAATAACTTGCTTATTGGTTTCGTCGAGACGGGTGAGACGTTCGGTAATGTCGGTAATGATGCTACGGGACTCTTTGCTCTGATGCATCATACTCTCGCGTACCGAGCGTTCGCTTTCGCCGAGACGCGAATCCATGGTTCTACGAAGCTCATTCATTTGCTCGAGCAGGAGCGTGAGGCCACCGGCGTCTTGATTTTGCGGGCGGTTCTGGCGCAATAACAAATAGGCGAGTCCTGCTCCACCTAGTATTGCGATGATGATCCAAATTGCTGACATGACGTAATTATAACTTATATTGTATACTAATAATATAATATTTTATGCAGAATAGGTCTCAAGGATTTACTCTTATAGAGCTACTGGTAACAATAGCAATTATTGCTTCTCTTGCTATTCTAGTTTTTTCGATTATCAATCCCGCAAAAAGAATACAGGCTGCGAGACTTGCGACAACCAATGTCAATCAAGAATCAATTCGTAAAGCCATCAGCGTCAAGCTCATAGACAGTCCAAACAGTTTCTCAAATCCAGTAAGTTGTCCTGCTGGCCCTATACCGACTACGCCAACTGTGATGCGGAGTCTAGGCGGTTACGATATTGCCCCGTGTCTCACTGGCTACCTCAGTAAAATGCCAGTCAATCTGGTGGATGGGGGGTATTTCAATGCCATTGATGATTACAATACAAAGTTCAATATTTCTCAAGATCTCGCGACAAATTCCGTTGTCATTGGCAGGGATTTGTCTGCTCCGCTAGTGAACTTGGCATATGCGCTCGTAGATACTATCCCAGTAGATATGTGGCCCCAGAGCATCACAGCTGTCGGCACCAAGCTCTATGTTGCAAATTGGGGGATTAATAAAGTTGCAGTTATAGATACTGCAAATAGTAATTCTGTCACCTATATAAATGTCGGTACTTCACCGTATATATCCGCGGCCGTTGGCACCAAGGTCTACGTTTCAAATGTTGAAGACAATACAGTCTCGGTCATCGATACCACGACTGATACTGTGCTTATTGATATTTCAGTTGGGCAAAGACCCAATTACATAATTGCTATCGGCACTAAAATCTACGTGGTCAATAAAGAAAGTCGCGATGTCTCAGTAATTGATACAACAACAGACACAGTTATTGCTACTATAGATGTCGAAAATGGTGCGTATTTCCTCACCAATGTCGGAACCAAGCTCTATGTTGCTAATACAGACAAGAACAGCATCACTGTTATCGACTCCACAAGTGACTCAGTTGTTGCAACAATTTCTCTTACCTTTAGCCCAAGGCAAATGGGCGGACTAGGCAACAAGCTATATGTTCCCGACAATAGCACGAGTGATGTTATTGTTATCGACACCACGACAGATACGATCATTGGCTCGCCAATCGCAGTTGGGGCTGTTCCAAATTACGCTTTCGGTTACGGTACAAAAGTATACATTTCCAACAACGGTAACGGTACAGTTTCCGTCATCGACAGCACCACAGACACTGTTGTAAGTACTGTATCGGTCGGTTCAGGCCCAGTTTCGATAAATGCACTCGGCACTGACATCTTTGTTGCAAACTACAATGACAGCACAGTTTCGATCATCAATAGCTCCACATATGCTGTCACTCCGCCAATATCTCTTGGTAGCAATCAAGGACCTGACTTTGTGACAGTTGTGGGTGATAAGGTGTATACCTCAAACAATGATGGCGGAAACTTGTCGGTGATTGGTTTGCAATAGTAAAAAATAGTATTGAATACAAATAAAAGAATAAAATTTTTTAAAATGAAAAAAAGTTTTAAGGAAAAAGTCATGGCCATCGTCCGCAACATCCCAAAAGGCAAAACGCTGACATACAAACAAGTCGCTACCAAAGCCGGCAGTCCGAATGCCGCTCGAGCAGTCGGTGCGCTCATGAAGCAAAATGCAGACAAAAATATCCCATGCCACCGCGTGATACGTAGTGATGGAAAAATGGGAGGCTACAATGGTTTGCGTGGCAAAAAGACAGGAGCGGAAGCAAAACTTGCTCTACTTCGAAAAGAAGGCGTAAAAATATAGTGCGAGCGCGTGCTTGTCTCGCGACTTCCAAGCGTGGTATAAATAATACTCATGAAAAAAGACTACTATGACATTCTTGGCGTCCCCAAAGGCGCCTCAAAAGACGAAATTAAAAAAGCCTTTCACAAGATGGCGCACAAATTTCACCCTGATAAAAAAGACGGCAACGCCGACAAGTTCAAAGAAGTGAACGAAGCCTACCAGACGCTCTCCGACGAAAAAAAGCGAGCACAGTACGATACGTACGGACAGACATTCAATGGCGCCGGCGGACCTAATCAAGGCGGTTTCGGTGGATTTGATCCATCGGGTTTTGGCGGTTTCGATTTCTCTGGCGCGCAGGGGCAGCAATTTGACTTTGGCGACCTCGGCGATATTTTTTCAGAATTTTTTGGAGGCGGAATGGGTGGTGGGAGTGGCAGAGGCGGAAAGCCGAGAGGCAGTGACATCTCAACTGAGATTTCAATTCCATTTTCCGAATCAATTTTCGGTTCGACACGCATGCTCGTCATCAACAAGACCTCGACCTGCGAAACTTGCAAGGGCAATGGCGCAAAACCGGGGACAGAGACGACGACCTGCGACAAATGCAATGGCAATGGTCAGGTGCGCGAAACCAAACGCTCAATCCTCGGCTCATTTACTGCTGTCCAAGAATGTTCCAAATGTCACGGTGCCGGAAAAGTTTCCAAAGATCCATGCTCGACTTGTCGCGGACTTGGTGTCCATAGAAAAGAAGAACGGATTGAACTTGTCATACCCGCTGGTATTGAAAATGGCGAAATGATTCGTCTCACCGGCATGGGCGAAGCTGTCCCGCGTGGCACCACCGGCGATCTCTATGTGAAAGTCCGAGTTGAAAAGCACAAAACAATTCTGCGTGAAGGGAGCAACCTCGCGAGCACACTTTCGATTCGTCTATCAGATGCTCTCCTTGGTGCTGAGTACAAAGTTGAAACACTAGATGGCCCGGTCGAAGTCTCTATTCCGGCCGGCGCAACGTTTGGCGAAATCCTTCGCATCAAAGGTAAAGGCGTACCAACTGGCAAAAATTCCCGCGGTGACTTCATGGTGAAGCTTGATATTGAATTACCCAAGAAACTTTCTGGTAAAGCAAAGAAGATTTTGGAAGAGTTGAGGGGAGAGGGGATATAAAAAAATATAAAGCAATAAATCTGATATCATCAATTTATGAGTGTTGATCTATACATATTAAAAAAAGGCGACAGATTACTCCCGTATGAATCTATCATCAGGGCTGCTTTCGATGAAGTAATTTTAAAAATAAAAGAAAAGATCGATTTACCAGATGTCGATGTCATTGTTGTCGACAATCCACTTTTCGCAATTCCAGAGACTGGAGTTTCGGGGTTTGTAAATTCCAAACATCTTGTCACTATTAGCATCAACCCAGACTTGCCGCAATTAGAAGAAACTCTGGCATTCGAAATTTGCAGTACGATTGCCCATGAGCTCAATCATTGTATCCGCATGAAAGCTGTCTCAAGTTACGGCAATTTACTCGAAGCGCTTGTTTCAGAGGGACTTGCTGATAATTTTGACATCGAGATAAACGGATCGAAACTACGACCTTGGAGTGTTTCATTGGATGATGAAAAATTAGCTGAACTTAAAAAATCTGCCGAAGCAGATATTAAAAATAATAAATATAATCACGACGATTGGTTTTTTGGCAGGGAGGATAGGGGAATTCCAAGATGGGCAGGGTATTCTATCGGTTTTGACATCGTAAAAAAGTATATTCAAAAGAGTGGAAAGAAAGCATCTGAGCTTACAACGACTAAAGCAGAGGAGTTTTTCAAAATTACCGATTAGAATTATGAAAATCACCTTACCATACATCGGCTATTCGGGTGTCCACTATACTTTTGAGTACGAGGACGCCGATTCTTTTGACCATCTACCTTATGATTCGTGCAGACAAACCTATGCTGTCTGTTTTTGTGAAGGCAAAATAGTTATTGTGTTGCATGGCAGAAAAGGTCATTGGGGACTAGTTGGCGGCACGATTGAAAAAGGTGAAACCTTTGAACAAACGCTAAAAAGGGAAATACAGGAAGAGTCGAATCTGGAAATGCTTTCGTGCTTGCCGATCGGTTATCAGAAAGTTATCGATAGTCGGGACGGATCTTTTTTCTATCAATTGCGTTACGTGGCAACTGCCAAGTCGTTCGGACCTTTTGTAGTTGATCCCGCAGGAGACATAACTGAGGTTAAATTTATCGATATTGATGATTACAAACAATATTTTGATTGGAAAGAAATCGGGGACAGGGTTATTGAGAGGGCGAAGGAGTTGGTGGGTAAGATGTAAAGTACTCATTCCTGACATCACAAATAAAGTGGTACAGTGAATTATTTTTTCTCTCCACAGGTTGCTATTACTTTTAGGGGTTCGCATCTTAAATATCGGTGTAATGTGGTCTCTACTATTTGTCTAGAAAGCTTAGATAAAGTTGCGTATTCGTTCTCAAGGATGTTTGATTCATTTCTCTTTACTGAACTAACAGCTATTTGTTCTGCGATCCCAAGTGATTTTTCACTTAAAAAATCTAGTTGAACTTTATACCTTGATTTTGCCCGTTCAAATTCTTGCTCATTTATTCCATTAGAAATAATGTTAGAAATTTCATTTTGAATGGTAGTCTCAGCTTTAGTAATATTTTCGTTTGCACTCTCGATTGAAATAGAAAAAATTCCTAAATTACTATTTGTGCTGTGTTGGCAAATCACACCATACGTGAGACCAAGATTAACCCTCAGAATATCGTATAATCTTTTCCTTACAATTTCCCTGCCTATTGCCATGGCGTCATTTTCTTCTAATGTTACAGTCTCAAGTCCAAAAGCAAAAGTAAGTTTATCAGATTTTAAATGAGGAAATTCCAATACGATCTCCTTTTTGCTTGGTTCAGTATATTTGATGTTAGTTATATATTTTTCATCAAAGGTAATTTGATTGCTAGCTACCTTTGATTCAAAGTATTTCTCGCACAAAGCTATTATTTCTTCATTTGATTTATTGCTTACTATTGATAAAAGAAAGTATTTTGGTAGGTAAAGCTTTGCATGAAACTGCTTTAGTGTCTCGAGTTCAATACATGCTATTTGTTCTTTTGTTCCAATAACCGTTGCTTGTAACCTTGAGTTTTTTGAGAAAGATGAAACAATTGCTTGGTAAACTAGTACATCTATGTTTGAATAATGACGACCAGCCTCCTCAAGAATGACTTTTTTCTCACGATCAAATACTTGTTGACTAAAAATTGGATATAAAAATAACTGCGAAATAAAATCAAACGCTGTTTCTATGTAGTCTTCATTATGAGAGGCAGAGTAATGCACCACATTATATCCTGTTGTTCCATTACTATAGCCGCCTGTACTTTTTATTAATTCAGAAAAAATTTTTTCGTCGGGGTATTTAATTGTTTGTTTAAGTACTAAATGCTCTAAAAAATGAGCCATTCCAATTTCATTTGGTGCTTCTGAAAGACCACTGGCGATTCCTGCTAGTGTAATTGAAATTATCGGCGAATCATTTTTCCTAGTGCTAATAATGCGTAGACCATTACTAAGAGTAAAATTTATTGTATTCATAGGGTAATAAAATATATATAATTATAAATAAAAAACGAGAAGGGAACAATCCTCTCGTTTTTAGATCAATTATTACTTGATCCGTTGTAATCCGACATATCGTCGCCATCCTGGATTGTGACTTCGTCCATTGAGCCGACGTCGGGAGCATCACCCTTCTTGCATTGAAGTGTATTTGCAAAACCATTCTTACGTTCATTTGGATTGTTAACGTCAGGCTCATCAAATACCTCTAACAATACCAAAACCACCATTCTTTGATGACATGTAGCCAATTGAGTCATCATATATGGCAAGGTCCGCCGGGAATGTATATGAATCCTTCGGTACTAGAATAGGTGAATCAAACCCCTTCTTATCAAGGCTAGATAGCATTCTTGTTATTTCATTGTCCTCATGGATGCCTTTCATTCTCAGGCCTATTGACCATCTTTTTTTCTGGTACTCGGGAAGGTAGTCTGGAAGCATTTCGGCAAATTCCTTAACTGAAGAATATATGCGCATTACCTTTTCCTTTGAAGCAAGAGAATTTTCAAAAGTGTTGATCACCCCTTGTTTGCCTTCAAACACTCTTACTGTGGGTGAAATGGAGTTCTTGCTGATTAATGATTTTAGTTTATTTGTGAGAACTCTAATATTCTTTACATTATCGTCTTGCCGACGAGCTTCAGTCTCAGCAATTTGAAGTAACGTATCAGGGTGTGATGGTATGTAGCTCTGCACACTTGAATCATTAGATGTACTAATAAGACCACGAGTTTTTAATGATTCCAATATTACATACATGGAACTTCTGTTTATCCCTGTTTTTTTGGCTATTATATTTGCAGTAGCACTACCGAGCTCTAAAAGCTCTGTGTATACTCTAGCCTCCTTCTCTGAGAGACCAAAATTTATAAGGGGTTGTATATTCATATTTGTTGTTCAACTATAACAGCAATAACTATAAATGTAAAGTAAGCACAAAAATAAAAGAAAATCATGGCTTTTCTGTTAAAATAAGCTAAAATTCTAGTATATGAACCCACGAAAAGTTCAGCCATCTGATTTCCCTACATTAGGCACCATTGAGGACCAAATAGGCTTTATTCTCAATTTTGCTGTTATTGCACCTTCAACACATAATACCCAGCCATGGCTTTTTAAGCTTGAAGGGAATATTTGTAAAATATTCATTGATCGAAAATACTTACTTCCTGAAGCAGACAGGGAAGGCAGAGATCTCTATATTAGTATGGGCTGCATGTTCGAAAACCTAATTATTGCCGGGAATTATTTTAAAGTTTTGGTTTCACTTGATGTTACTCTTCAAGATCAAAATAATGAACAAATTGCAGAAGTTGTGTTTCAAGAAAATAAATCTGGAGAAGTTGATACGACAAGCGCCCGTGCATTTGAAGCAATGAGGATACGGATAAACGCAAGAGGGATATTTGCAAACCAGTCAGTCAATTCTGGAGCAAAAAATTCTCTCACTGCCATCGCGGATAGTTTTTCTACTAAAGGTATTTCTCTGTCGTTACTTGAAGACAAAAATGACATTTTAACAATTGCCTCGCTTACAAAACAAGGTCTCATGTCAGCGTATAAGCGAAAATCTTTCCGTAGAGAAATGTCAGGCTGGATGAACAGTAATATTTCAAGAAAAAAAGAAGGGATACCTGGCTATGCACTTAAAATACCATTTTTTCTTTCACTTATAATTCCAAAACTTATTCGCTACAAAGATATTGGCAAAAAACTTGGTATTTTGAATGAAAGGAGTATTTCATCCGCACCTCTCGTGGCAATAATCACCGCAAAGCAAAACGAACCTCGCACGTGGATTGATATTGGCACAATGGTTGAAAAAATGTTTATTGAAATGTATGCACAAGGTTATCAAACCTCTATTTTTGTTGCTTCGATTGAAATGGGGGAATACTATAAAGATATTCAAAATCTCATTAAGACAGAAGATCGCCCTCAATTTCTTTTTATCGTTGGCAAAGTCGACTCACTACACAAAGTGACTCCACGACACAATTTAGCAGATAAGCTGATAAAATAGATATGGAAAAAGCTAAGGCAAAATTACGAATTACTTCGCTGGAAACAGAGTATAAACCACGGCTCTATAATGGAAGTATACAAGAAGAACACGATGCTCTTGTGGCTCTTATGAACAGTGAAGCTATCATTTCTATCGTAGACACGTATGCTGACCAAGCACGCGAACTTGAACTTGTGCGTGATTCATCAAAAATTGGACAATTGCCACCTTTGCCGTCGAGACAGGAGCTAGGTGAGATAGAGAAAGGCATGTGGGTATATTACCCATGGAAAAAAACCTTGGTTCACGTTTTAAATGAAAATGAATACGAAGAATTACGTACATCACGAAATAAAAATCTTATTACCAAGGATGAGCAAGACAAGTTTCGAAATGCCAGAATCGCTGTCGCCGGCCTCAATGTTGGCAACCCTGGGGCACTTTGCATTGTGCTAGAAGGAGGATCCAAAAATATAAAGTTTGCTGATTTCGACCCGCTCTCTGTATCAAACCTTAATCGCTTCCGCGCTGGTCTCTGTGAGCTGGAGATAAATAAAGCTACGCTTTCTGCTCGACAGGCACTCGAAATAGATCCTTATATGAATATAGAAGTTTACGAAAAAGGCATCACACCAGAAAATATAAACAATTTTCTCACTGATCCAAAAGTAGATTTAATTATTGAAGAGATGGATAATCTCAAACTGAAGATCCTGATGCGTGATAAGGCTCGTGAATTCCGAGTTCCGCTCATTATGGTTACCGGCAATAGTGAAAATGTAATAATCGATGTTGAGCGGTACGATATAGATACAGACTTGCTCGTGCTCAACGGCTATCTCAAACAAGAAGTAATTGATTCAATAAATAATATTAACAAAGACGCGACGCTTACTGATAGAGTATTACTTGCTCGTGATTTTATTGGGAAAGATTTTTTAACTCAAAGACTTCAGCAATCTTTTTTAGAAGTAGGCAAATCACTCGCAAGTATCCCGCAGCTTTCCGAGTCTTCCTTTCTTAGGGGTGCTGTGCTTGGTTATGTTGCGAGGCAAATTCTTACAGGAGAACAAATGCCATCAGGTCGTTTCTCGGTCAATTTGAGTGATATCGCAAAATGATTACGGATATTACAGATGAGGCGCGTTCACATAGTGAGTATGATGGTCACGTCCATGTCTACAAAATATCTGCCCCTGAAATAGAGCTATACGGATATATTGCCCTGCACATGATTCGCGGACAGTATCCTTGCGTCGGCGGCACACGTTACTATTCGTATAAAAGCGATAATGATGCGCTTGAAGATGTTCTTCGGCTTTCAAAATCAATGTCATACAAATGCGCGCTTGCCGGAGTTCCATATGGTGGCGGCAAAGCAACGATAATTGCGCCGAGTACTACAGTTCAAAAATCACCTGAATTTTTAAAAGCGTATGCGGAAATATTAAATGAGCTGAACGGTGTGTTTCGAACAGGAGAGGATGTTGGAATGACTTTTGACGATATTGAGATGCTAGCCAAAGATTCAGGTTTTATAATTGGCTCATCAGGTAAAACAGGTGATCCTTCGCCATGGGCTGCACTCTCGGTTTTTTGTTCTATTGAGCAGTCAATTTTTACATCAGAAAATACAACCAGCCTTATTGGAAAAACCGTAGCGATTAAAGGAGTCGGGAAGGTTGGAGCTGAACTTGCACGATTGCTGGTCAAGGCAAATGCCAAAGTAATAGTTTCAGATATTGATCCAAGTAGAACATCAGCATTACAAGCTGAACTCCCATCAATAAGTATTGTGGATAATAGCAAAATTCATAGTACGCAATGCGACGTATATGCTCCTTGTGCACTCGGAAAAGAATTTTCAGTAGAAAATATCGATGAAATTGGAGCACGTATTATTTGTGGATCAGCCAATAACCAATTGGTCTCAGGTGTGGCTGGAGAAGCGCTAAACAGTAGGGGAATTCTCTATATTCCTGATTATGTGGCAAATTCAGGAGGGTTAATAAATGTCGTTGCCGAACTTGACGAAAAGGGCTATACTAGAAACTCAATTATCGAAAGAGTCAAGGGTGTGAAGAAAACCGTTGAAATCATTATACAAAAGTCACTTTCCACTAGCACTTCTACAAGTATTGTTGCTGATGCTCTAGCTAAAGCTATCTTAGAGAATCAGAACACTTTACTGTAGTTATAAAAATATGCAGAAGAGTAAGAATTCACGATTTACTGTCAATAGAAGTAAAATAATAAAAGAAGTAAAGAGCAAAAAAGATGCTTTTTGGGGTAAGTTGCAAGAAAGTAATTCTCTTGCTCTTTTTCATGAGACAGTAGAGCGCGTGCCCGCGTATAGAAATTTTCTTAAAGAAAATAATTTTAATCCAGGCTCAATTAAGACTTGGAATGATTTTAAAAATATACCAATAATGTCAAAGCAGAACTATCTCAAACAATACCAGTTGCCAGAGTTAGTCAAAGATGGAAGCTTGCATTCTCCTTTTCTCTTCACTTCTACTTCGGGATCAACAGGCGAACCATACTATTTTCCAAGAAGCGAAAAAATAGACGCGGAGTATTCTTTACTTGCAGAACTGTATGGAATGCAGGGTAAGTTCGGTTTTACTGAACCAACGTTAGTACTTGTCTGTTTCGGTATGGGTGTATGGATCGGGGGATTGATAACATATCAGGCATTTGAAATGATGTCTCGTGAAAATAATTATCCAATTT
>JBDKLD010000059.1:0-8590 GCA_039795715.1 Candidatus Parcubacteria bacterium
GTTCGCAAGATTTGCCCGAGTGAGCCTGACTCTTCGCCGGTTTTTATCATTTGCACCATTATTTGAGGGATCATCGGATCTCTATCGAGCGAATCAGAGAGCGAAGAACCGGCTTTGACACCTTCGGCTGTATTTTTCAGTATGGCTTCGTACATTTTGGAACCAACAACCGTGCTCGTTATTTCTATTGCATGGACAATAGGGATACCGGAGGAAATCATGGTATCTAAGTTATCAGAAATACGCGACAGAAAAAGCTTCTGGAAAAGTTTGCCGAAAATCGGCATCGAGAGGCGAAGTTTGTCGAGATAGAGTTTGCCAGCTTCCCTACGCGAAAGCATGACGCCGTAGCCGACCACAAAGAGGAGTGCGAGCAGAAGCCAGATGCCATAGTCGACAAAGAAATTTGAAATACCGATGATAACTCGTGTATAAATCGGAATATTTTGACCTGATTCGATGATAATCTCCGAGAGTTTCGGGATAACCATTACCATCATGAGCACCATAACTGCGATAAAAACGATGACGACAAAAGCTGGGTAAATGAGCGCATTTCTAGTCTTGGTAGTGAGTTCGTACTGACGATCGAGGTAGTCGGCGAGGTAGTTAAAAGTCTTGGTGAGCGTCCCTGATTCTTCGCCCGCTTTCACCATGTTGGTATAAAAATCTGTAAAAATATCGG
Source organism: Candidatus Parcubacteria bacterium (assembly GCA_039795715.1). Lineage (GTDB taxonomy): Bacteria > Patescibacteriota > Minisyncoccia > Phycocordibacterales > UBA9973 > JAGOSA01. The sequence continues at coordinate 686 of JBDKLD010000059.1, forward strand.
GGTGTTTGGCAAGCGCTCCAGAAATAGACTGTCCGGCCTGAAGTTCATCGACAACTTGTACAAGTCTTTTTCGTAATATTTTATTGTCGGCGTTTGAAGCAAGCATTGTAAAAGCCTTGAGTGCTGAGACCTGCGCTTCAAAAAGCGTCGCGACCTGTCGCGACATGATGACAATATCTTTCTGTGGAACATGCTTGAAAATTTCTCGCCTAAATCCTTTGCCCTCGTCTTCATTTTTGAGCGAAACTACGACAAGCTCGCGACGTTGCAGTGCGCTAATCGCCAAATCTTTTGAGGAAGCCTCAACGGTTCCCTCTTTTTTCTCTCCCTTATCGGTTATGGCTTTATATCTGAAAAGCATAGGTTACAATATTCTCTCCAAACCTTTTGGATTGAGCGAATTTAGATAGGCATTTTCGATAGTTATTTCACCTCTTTGCACGAGATCTATAAGGCAACGATTCATGTCGATCATACCCTGTTCATAGCCGGTTTCAATAACAATATCGACTTCGTGTGTGCGTTTTTCACGAATAAGATTGGAGACGGCATTGTTGTTGAGCAAAAGCTCGTATGCCGGCACGAGACCACCAGAAATCCTTGGCACAAGGCGCTGTGAAAAAATACCCAAAAGTGAGTTGGCGAGCTGAACTCGAATTTGTCCTTGCTGTTCAGGTGGAAAAGAATCGATGATTCGATCAATAGTTTGAGAAGCATTGTTTGTATGGAGCGTCGAGAGCACGAGGTGACCAGTTTCCGCGGCAGTTACCGCAGTAGAAATAGTTTCTGGTTCGCGCATTTCTCCAACCATGAGAACGTTGACGTCTTCACGGAAAGCCGCACGGAGAGCAGTGTGAAAATCTTTGGTGTTGATACCAACAGCACGCTGATCAATAATGGAGCGTTTTGGTTCGTAGATGTATTCAATAGGATCTTCGATGGTGACAATGTGCTCTGCGCGTTCTTCGTTGATGAGAGAAATCATCGCAGCCATGGTCGTTGATTTACCCTGCCCAACAGGACCAACTGTCAAGAAGAAGCCCTGCTTTTTCCGACTGAGTGTTTCGAGTATAGGCGGCAAACTAAGCTCTTTCAAAGTTTTTACCTTAGGAATGATGCGGAGCGCAATTGCATAGCCGTTTGCTGCCATATAAGCATTGCCTCGTAAACGAGCTTCACCATTTTTGAAACTATAGGCAAAATCAATTTCCAGTGTCGAGAGGAAATTTTGATACTTAAGATCGTCGCTAAGCATTATCTTGAGCAAACCAAGAATATCGTCGTTCACGTAGACTTTTCTATTTACCAAAAAAATAAGCTGCCCGGCAACGCGTATAGCTGCGTGACGCCCAGTACTCACGTGAATATCCGAGCCATTCTCCCGAATGGCAGTCAAAATGAGCTCTTCGAGTTCTTGCTTGTAATCCATACTATTTTTTATTTCTTCTCACCAACTATTTTCATAACTTCAGTCACAACTTCTGATGGGGTCATACTTGCTTTGACTATGTAGCCAGATGCTCCAAGAGACTGACCGAGTTCTATATCAGATTGCTGGCCACGATTGGAAAGAATAATCTTAATAGTTGATGGGATGAGTTTTTCATCTTGCATTACCTTGAGAAGCTGGAAGCCGTCCATGATTGGCATGAGCACATCGAGAAGCATGATGTCTGGAGTATATCCGCCACGCAAAAGTTCTAATGCTTTCTCAGGACTAGAAGCTGTTTGCACAACAAAACTCGATTGCGAAAACTTAAGCGCGTACATATCGAGAAGAAAAGCGTCATCGTCGACAATAAAAATTGTATGTTTTTTTGATACTGTTTCGGTCATGGTAATACTACTATTATAGTACACTCTATCTTCAAGTAAACCTACTACGTGTTGAAATTGTAAACTTCTTGAAGTGGAATGATGCCTTGTGTTGACTTGAGGATTGCATCTTCACGCATAGACAGCATGCCGTTTTTTCTCGCAACTTTGTAAATTTCAACCTCGCTTGGATTTTTGAGAATTACTTCCTGCATTTCTTTGTCGACCGCGTACATTTCAAATATTGCTGCTCTGCCTCTCGTACCAGACGGGCAATCAGATGTTGGCTCGGCCTCGTGCATCGGTTTGTCAAAAATATTGAGATCTTTTCTAAAAGAATCTGGCAGATCGGCAAACTGTTTCTCGAGCATAGTTTTGAGTGCGGCATCTATCGGAACTGGTTTTTGTCCGCCAGTACAAATAACTCGTGCTAGGCGTTGCGCAATAGAGAGGATAAGCGTCGGAGCAATCAAGTATGGGTCAACGCCCATGTCGACGAGGCGGGGCACAACGCCGAGAGCATTGTTGGTGTGGAGCGTCGAAAGCACAAGGTGACCAGTGAGCGCCGCCTGAATAGCAAGTTCTGCGGTTTCTTTGTCGCGGATTTCGCCCACCATGATGACATTTGGGTCTTGGCGAAGCACAGAGCGCAAACCAGTCGCGAATGTGTAGCCAATCTCTGGCATGACTTGTGATTGGCTAATCTCTGGAATGTGGTACTCAACTGGATCTTCGAGTGAGACGACATTGGTTTTTTCTCGATCAAGCTCATTCATCATCGAGTAGAGTGTTGTCGTTTTACCAGAACCAGTAGGGCCAGTGATAAGAATAAGTCCATATGGTCTTTTGAGCGCGTCACGAATCATTTTATTGTTCACCTCAGAAAGCCCGAGCTTGTCGAGAGGCAGAACTCCCCTATCAGAATCGAGAATACGCATCACGACTTTTTCGCCGTAGTATGTCGGCAACGTTGAAACACGGAAATCAATCTTGCGACCTGAAACTTTTGCTGAAAATCCACCGTCCTGTGGCTTACGCTTTTCGTCGAGACGAAGCTTTGCCAAAATCTTGATGCGAGCGACTATACCAGAGTACACATTGAGAGGCAAAATAAGTGACGTATGGAGAACACCATCGACACGGAAACGGACTTTCACTTGCTCACCTGTATTTTCTATATGGATATCGGAAGCATTGCCTTCTGTCGCATGATTGATGATAACTGCCACGATTTTGATAATAGGCGCTTCTTCAATGATTTTTTCTTCATCGTCTGGATGATCATTTTTTTTGGGCATTTCAACTTCTACTGAAGCTGCGGCATTGGCTATTTCGACATCGAGCTCGGATAGCGCGGCATCAACTTCACCTGTAATGCCTTTGTAGCTATTCATGACTACCTCGTAGTCGCTTGGGCTAATGAGAAAAACTTTGTACGGAATATTTTGTCTGACTGAAATGAACTGGAGAGCATCTGTTGCCTGCATATTATCGGGGTCAAGCATGCCGACTTCGAGAACACCATCATTGAAACCAATCGGGACCATATGGTAGTGCTTGGCCGAATCATCAGGAATGTACTTTAGCAATTCTGTTGAAATAGTTTTTTTATCAATTTTTTTGAAAGGGATACCGTAGTATTCACTTTTCATGCGAGACAAATCGACAGCCGCCATACCAGCATCGACAAGTGCGGCATCGACACTGCCGTCAAATTTTTCCTGTGCAGTACGAGAAATAACGGATACTTGTTCCGCTTTGATTATTCCTTGTTCTACTAAGTGTTCGAGAAAGCTCATGATGATTGAGCTTACTGAACCGTTTTAAACGATACCAGTTCGCCGTATGTGGTTACTCCCCCGTCGTCGACCGCAGCTTTGACAAAGTATGTTGTATTTGGGAGAAGATTACTTATTGTCGCGGTGAAAACTTCATCTGTTCCGATTTGCTTATTCGTTTTATTGACAGTATTTTGATTTGTACCATATTCAAACCAGCGAGTCGTTTGGGTAAAAACACCTACCTCACCATTGAGTGTTGCGGAACTTCGGCCAACATTTTGAGCTTCCTTTGTTTTCACAATACTCAAAGGGGTAGCGAAATTTTGGTCTGTTGTGGTACCGACACCTGCCTGTCCTTCGTCTGTTGCAATAGAGCCAATATCAACACCGATCGGCGCAAATGGATTTGGTCGTCCGATGTCTCTAGGTGCTGGTAAATCCATTGAAATGTCATTGAGTGCTAGGAACTCTGGCGACTGAAATATGTCTGTATTGAGTTTAATCTGATCTAGATTATTTATATTTACCAAGGCTTCTTGTATCTGCTGATCGGTAGTGGTATTACCATCTGGTATGCCCATGGCATTGTTAGTAACCGCAGATTGGAGGAGAGGCTCTGACTGTCCATCAGCTTTTTTTTGTATTGAAAAATACGCACCAGTCGAGAGAGCGGCAACAGCGAGAACTATGATGCTGATTTTTAATGGACTTTGCATATATTATTGAGAGACTGCTTTTAGCCAATAAATTTTTGCTTTTACTTCAAATTTGTAAACTTCTTTTGTTTCTTGCGCATCAAATGAGACACTTTGTATATCGATAATGCGGAGATTCTTCTCCATATCACTGAGAAGGTTGGTGAAGTTGGCAAACGAACCAGTGAACGACATTGTTAGGCTAAAACTATTATAGTCTTTTTTCAGCTCTTGCGCGGCTTTGTTATCACGAATAGGCACAGATTCGGCAGTGACGCGTCCCGCAATTGCCGCGACTTCTTGTTTGGCCTGCTGGTCGACATCAAATTTTACAGCATTGAGTACTACGCCATGTTCTTTCGAGGTGCGGTCAACATCAATGATTAGCTTGATATTATCAAGATTGTCTGGCATGAGCTTCTCTAGTCGCCCTATGTCTGATGAGTCTATCGAGTTATATGTTCCAGAAAGTTTCTCCTTTTTTGTGAGAGCTTCTTTGAGCTTAGTTTCTGCTTCACGAAGTTTGCCGACTTCTGTTTTTACAACTTTTGCCTCAGTGTACATCGGCTCGGTATAGATAAAATACGAGCCAAGAGAGATACCGACTAATAGAATTGGAATAATGAATTTTCCCATATTATTGCGTAGTGTTGCTATTTAATCTGCCAATATATGCTGGGTACGAAACAAGCTCAGGATCAACAGAAAATGACAAGTCAAAAGAAACTCTTGCGCGGTCGTCGAGATTGAGATTGGAAAAAATCGGATTGAGGAAATACGTATTCTTACTGCTATCATTGCCAGCGAGCACATCGGATTCCGAAGCTATTGCCGCGTAGTTTATTGCTCGTCCAGACATTTTCACATTGATCTGTCCTGTGGCAGATGTAGCTGAAGGACTAAGTTCAAACTTGGTAAATTGTACTGTTTTAAGAGAAAGTTGTTCTAGTTTTGTAAATATTGGCGAAACGAGCGTATGCTTTTTTAAGACTTCATTTGCGGCTCTGATGCGTTTGTCGAGAGTCGTCACTTCTCGAAGGAAAACTTTATCGAATTTTGTTGTATTGTCAGCGATAGAATTGGCGAGTTTAGCCCTGTCTTTTTCGAGGGTAAATTTGTAGAAGTAGGAACCACCAAGCATAACAATCGCGATGACAAAAATCACCGTAGCGATGACGCTAAAAAAGCTAACCGAGCTACGCGAAACAGGCGCACGGGCCTCAGTTACCGGCTTTTTTGGAATAAAAGATGTTTGAAGCTGTTGATCCATATTACAGTCTTGATTATTATATCATTTTCTATATTCTATTGGGTTTTTAAGAGCTGTGTATAAAGGTATGACAGCGGGAATACGTGCGCCACGACTTTCTCGCTCCAGAATCGCTACGAAAGTGTGGCGCACGCATTCCCTTACATCAGCTAATGGTGATTATTGTAGTTTCCTTAGCGCCAAACCCACCGCCACTGCAAATTCCGGACCAGTTTCCGCGAGAATACCTTCGAGAAAAGCCGGCGCCTGGACTTTTTGAAAAGCATTGCCGTAGACAACTTCAACTTGGAAGCGAGCTTCAGCTGCTTCGAAGAAACCTTTAATCAGCGACCCCCCACCGACAAGGATAACTTTGCCGATGACACGGTTGAATCGTCGTTCATATGCCAAAATAACGCTCTCTATTTCGTTAAAAATGTAATCGAAAGAAAGCTTGATCGTCTCACGCATGTTTTGCGTAGCAATATCGCCACCTGTGCCACGCATGTCAAATGTGCGCTTCATTTCTTCGGCTTTGGTAAAAGGCATCTGGAGCGACGTCGCGATATTTGCCGTGATGTCTTGCGAGCCACGCATGACGACATGGAATTGGCGGACGACGCCGAAGTCGACGATCGAAAGTTTCACTTTTGAGGCCCCAAAGTCAACGATAAGCACAGTCCCCATTTCGTGACCAAGCACTGCGCGCATCGTACTAAAGATTTCTATTTCAAAAAAACTAGTGTGAAGTTTGGCAGTTTTGACAATTGATTGGTATTTGGCGATTGTATCGTTGTGAATTGCGGCGATGAGGATTTCAGTTTTTTTCATTGTGCCCGCTTCCATGGCAAGTGTTTCATTCATCGGATCTTCTTCGCGCTTTGGAATGACAGACCAATCGAGCGAGACTTCAGAGATCGGCACTGGAATGTACTTGCGAGCTTCGGTTTGAACAATTGCCGCAATCTCTTTGCTATTTGGAAGTGCCGGGATGTCGATTACCGTGACGAGCGACGCAGATGAAGGGATAGCAACTCCGGCATCAAAAGATGTCACAGACGACTCTCGCATGAGATCAGTTATGGCAAGCGCTTGTTTATCTTCGGCAAGATTGGTTGCGGTACCAATTTCTTTACCATCGTATGGACCAAGCGCAAGTGAGCCGTAGGTTTCGAGCACAGCCTTACCGTTCTTTTTTTTGATTTGAACAATTTTGACCGAAGAAGTGCCGATGTCGACACCGATGACGCTGTCGCTCGCCGAGCCTCCGCCGAAAAGTTTTGAAAAGGGATTAGCCATATGTGGATATGTTGCTTATAGTATAAAGCATTATTGTGATTTACCAAGGGGAACGCGCGGATCAATTTGTTGACGTCAACAAATTGATAATCGGCTTTATCTTTTCTTGAGCGTAAATTCATGTCGGATGTGTAAAGTGTCGACATGCTATCAGCAGTTATTAATTTTCTCTTTCCGGCAAAGTGCATTGGTTGCAGTGAAAGCGGCGCATATTTGTGCGGACAGTGTTTGTCAAAGTGCGAGCCTGCGCGCCCGCCGACAGAGCCGTGGATTGCTTCCCTTTTCTCATACCATGACAAGTTGGTGAAGCAAGCGATTTGGGATATCAAATACCATGGGCGTTTTGTTGCTGCGCATGCGTTTGGCGAGAAGTTGGCGGAGGCGGTAGAGCGATTGCTTCGGAGTTCGGGGGTGATTTCGGATGCAACAATCACGGCACAGACAGAAAGCGAGCCAATTATTATTGTCCCAATCCCCGCTTCCCAAAGTGGTAAAAAGAAACGTGGCTACAATCAAGCTGCGATTATCGCGCGAGCTATGGCTGAGCACGTAGATTTTCACGCAAAAATTGTCGAAAATGCTTTGATTAAAGTAAAAGTGACGGAACGACAGGCGACGCTAAAGGACAGGAGTGTGCGACTAGGAAACATGCAGGGTGCTTTTGCAGTGAACCCAAAAGTTGCCGGCTTGTTGTGCGGGCGAACTGTTTTATTGGTGGATGATGTGACAACGACAGGAGCGACGTTGGTGGATGCGAGGAGAGCGATGATGGAGGTTGGGGTGAAGGAGGTGCAGGCGGTAACGGTGGGGCATTAAGAAATTACCCCAATTTGCATTCAGAAACACTTTTCTAAACTTTGCGGAGGCAAAACATAGTCGTGCTGCGCACTCCTTGTTTATGCACTCACGCAATATACAGTCGCTCGCGGACGAGCTCCTTATATTGCGGGCCACCAGTTCACTAAGTTGAACACCCTAAAAATAGGAAGATTTCTCAGGAGTCAAAAAGGTATTGGTATGACTGATTATTTCACAGATGAAGAGCTCGAGCAAATACAGGCGTATA
>JBDKLD010000060.1:0-16606 GCA_039795715.1 Candidatus Parcubacteria bacterium
GAGGTCCAGATATTTTCATGGTTACTCCAGAATTGTACTGGAAACAGCGCGACAAAATGATTGAAATGCCGTACGCTAGTTACCCTGTAACGACATTTACGGCATCATATATGGATATTGGTAAAACTTACCTTACGCCTACTGGTGTCGCTGCGTACCCTTTGTTTGTCGATCCACTTGTTGGGTATTGGAACAAAGACATGTTTGCTTCTGCTGGCTACGCGACACCACCGCAAGAATGGAAGGAATTTCCTGAGCTTACAAAAAAGCTTTCAGTGGTGAGTGACAATTTTGCGATATCAAGGAGCGCATTTGCTCTTGGTGAATATGCCAACATCAATCATGCCAAGGAAATTCTGTCATTGCTCTTTATGCAGGCGGGAGATCCTATTACTCACGTGGGGAGTAGTGGTAGGCTTGCGCTGGATTTAGGAACTTCGGCTGGTGCAAAAGTTGCTCTTGATTTTTACACTCAATTTGCCGATCCTTCAAAGGGCACGGCGTATACTTGGAACAAATCTTTCACCAGTGATACTGAACAATTTCTTTCCAGTGACTTAGCATACTATTTTGGACTTGGTAGTGAGCTCTCAACACTCAGGCGGACCAATCCAAATCTCAATTTTGACATGACGTCAGTTCCACAGGCAGACAAAAGTGGCGCCAAGCTAACGTACGGCCGTCTCTATGGATTGGCAATCGCAAAACAGACAAAAGTCACACCGCTTGCGTATTTTGTGATAAATAATCTACTCTCATCAGCAAATTCAGCCAAGCTGGTAACCGGTCTTCAGAAAACAGGCTTGAGTGTTGCTCCGGTGCGTCGCGATATTTTACCAAATGACCCAGCAAATCCTTACTCAAGTATGCTCTATCAAGCAGCGCTCGTTTCGAGAACCTGGATAGATCCAAGCCCTGCTTTTACTGGAGAAGCCTGGAATACGATGGTGAGTGACATACAATCCGGCAAATCAAATTCGTCTTCGGCGCTCAATACTGCCAAGACAAAAATGTCAGCTTATTTAAAAACAGAGTAATGAGAGAGACGTATATGAAAAAATATTTTCTAACCATACTATTTTCTTTACTAATTGCGACCAACGTCGCATTCGCACAAATACCAGACCTGATTCCGTGTGCCGGTACAATTGAGAGTCCGTGCGGTTTTCCAGAGGTCATGGTACTCATCAATAACATTATAACTGCGATTTTGTCGTACTTTATCTTACCGATAGCGATAGCAGTTTTTGTCTACGGTGGATTTCTCTATATGACGAGTGGTAGCAATCCAGGCAAGCGCACGAGGGCCAATGCCATGTTTAGGAAGCTGTTAATCGGACTTTTTTTCTGTTTGGCAGCGTGGGCTATCGTTAAGATAATTCTCACAACCTTTGGCTACAATGATACGACGTTTTCCCCAATCGTCGGTACATTATTGCTGTATACTTAAATGAATATGAAAAGACTACTCATTTCATTTGTTATAGTACTGACGCTCGTCTTCAGTAGCTTCGCATTACCAGTATTCGCAGTGACAGGCAACCCTAACGGAAATGCTACGCCAGTCAATCCAGGTCCTCCAGCAACAAGTGATCCAGGTTCGTCAGAAATAAATTTCAAAATAGACAACCCCGTATCGGGCTTTGACGATATCCCTAGCCTCATTGTCTCTCTGCTTGAAATAGTAATGTTAGTTGTCGCTCCAGTTATCGCCGTGATGATTATTTACACAGGCTTCCTCTTTGTTACCGCAAGAGGCAATGAAACCCAGATGGAAACTGCTAGAAAAACACTTCTCTATGTTGTTATCGGCGCGGCAATTATTCTCGGTGCTGAAATTATCGCCAAAGCAATCAGTGGTACGGTGACAAGTTTAATGTAATATATGAAAAAAATACTTAAAAAATACTCAATACTTTTCGCGATAATGTTTGCCTTGCTGGTGACAATGCCAACTGTTGTCAATGCTCAGCCAAACTTCCTTGACCCAAATGCTGATCCTTATGGAGTTGCAGATCCTTTCTCTGGTGGCTCGCTCACTGGCGGTACAAATACCAACACTACACCGACTAATCCAAGCACAGGCACAACTTCAGCAATTGGATGCCAGAAAGATTTTCAAGATATTCCCGATATTATAAATTATGCTACGTGTTCAATAGGTCACTCTATTATTCCGCTCATTTTTTCACTTGCAATGCTCGTATTTCTATACGGCGTGATGAAGTACGTTATCGCCGCCGATGGATCTGACGATCGAGAAGAGGGAAGATGGTTCATGATTTATGGCATCATCGGCATTTTCGTCATGGTTTCAGTGTGGGGGCTCGTTGGGCTGATTTCGAATACTTTTGACATCGGCACGTCTTTTCCGCCATCATTCCAAACACCTTAATCAGCTACTTTTTCCACTGAATTTGCCAGTAGACTATTGCGTAGGTGGTATAATGTTTTAGTCGGCGGCTAGACCGCTACATTATTTATAAACTTAGGTCGAATAGAATTTAAGAAAAATATTATGAAAAAATTATTAGCGTACGGTTCAGTTTTTGCATTGCCACTAGTTGCACCACTTGTTGCATTTGCCCAAGCAACAGCTGCTGTTGGAACTGGTGCTACTGATGTACTTGGTACATTTGGTAATCTTGTTAGCCAGGCAACTATTATTGTCGGTGCTCTTGCTTTGTTGGTATTTATTTTCGGTATTGTGAGATACGTTATTGCAAGCAATGAAGAAGACAAGGCAAAAGGCCGTTCATTCATGATCTGGGGCATTATCGGTTTATTCGTCATGGTTTCTGTGTGGGGGCTTGTTGGTTTCCTCGGCAATACTTTGCAAGTTGGACCAGATACAGGAAGCTTTACGCCTTCATGTCCTCCAGGTCAACAATACGATCCTAATACAGGTGCCTGCGGTCTCTAGCCTATCTTCATGTTCAACTTCTGGTTACCACATCTCACTCAGGCAGCGGCAGACCTTACTCCGCTCAAAGTCTTCATTGGCAAGGTTGAGGTTGTCATCCTGAACCCTATCATCAAGCTTGGTTTTGCAGTGGCACTTGTTATCTTCTTGTACGGTGTCTTTCAGTTTATCAAAGACGCAGACAACAGTACCGCGAGAGAAACAGGTGGCAAGCACATTCTCTGGGGTGTTATCGGCATGTTTATCATGATTGCCGCAGGTGGCATCATGCAACTCATATGCGGAACCTGGGGGATTACCAACAACTGCAATCCATTCAAGATTGGTGCCTAGGTATTCATTAGCAAAGTTGAAATAAAAAAGCACCCCGATTTTACTCGGGGTGTTTTGAATTTTACTTACTACTTACTATTTACTTTTCAGGATCAACTTTAGGTTTACCTTTCTTGCCGCCCACGAATTTTTCTCCCAAGGCTTTGGCCTCTCTCATAATCGCTGCCGCGCTTTCTAGTCCTGTCCCAATTCTATTGGCAAGGCCTGCAATTGCACCATCAGGATCCTCAACTCGCCATGTGTTGACCACTTCGGTTTTCGTTTTGAGTTTTTCTTTGAGTAGCATGATATCAGCGGCGTACCTTTGAGCTTCTGTTTCTGTTTTCGCGCTAATTGCCGCTATTCCTTGTGCTATCGCATCGCTTGTATATTTTGTCTGCGATTTTTTCTTGGCGTGAATATAGAAATCTGGGTCGATCCATATATCATCAAGCACAGTATTCGGGACGTCAATCCCGTACATAGCTAGTGTAGAATCACCATTATCATCATAGCCTGGCTCAGTTTTAATTGTTTCTTCAATTAATTGTGATGCATCTGAAAGAAGTTTATGACGATTTTGTTCGATTAATTCTGCTTTTTTTTTCCCGAATGGCCCTATTCCAGCTCTTTGACAAATCACCGCAAGATTACTCTCGATTTGCTTTTCGTGGTTGCTTATCCCGACCATTTTGGGCGCGTTAACAATTATGTATTCTGCATAACCATTAACTTGGAATGCCCACTTATCAGAAGTGATACCACGTATACGTATACTAATCCTTCTGATTTTAGATTCGAAGCGCATATCATTCTCTGTTGTCATGAATGGTTTCGGTAGCCATGTCCACTCATCTTCAATTTGTCTATCCTGTAGTACTTCTCCGTATAAACGAACGGCCTGTATTGTTCGTTCTGGAGGAAATACGCTACCCCAAACTAAGTAAGGGATAACTAGTAAGGTTATAATAATTGGAGTGACAATATCATCAAATATTGATAAAAATATTGCCCAACAAACAATTAATAGTACTATGCCAATTAACCAGGCTTGTATAAACCTGTCGATTCCGATTTTTCCTGGCAGTGGAATCACTTTAATAGGTGCTTTAATAGGTTCGATCTTCGTCATTTTTTCAAGGTTTTAGTTTATTTAATTATACACCATATAAGCAAAAAAGTCAAGCAATAGTATTGCCTGACTTTTAACTAAAATTAACCTATCTTCAATTGTAATTTCTCCTATTTACGCGAATGTACTTGTCCTTGATGTTCTTAAAACAACCCAAGACTTGATTTCCTTGTGGAATCAGCCTGAAATATGTAATTCCGTATGGAGCCACTCCATTTACCCATTGATTGCCGTGTAGCACGTACTGAGTCATTGTGTTCTCATCAAGAAATACAATTTCTCCATTTGGATCTTTGACCCAATAATTGTACATACACATCAGGTCGCTTTGATCGAGATACATCGGCGTACCAACTTGGTACTGGACAGATTCGAACGTAGGAATGATGGTATTGCTGTTCTCGGTAGGAGCTGTCTGCTCAGTCTTTTCGGTAGAACGGTTGCTACTCGTTACCACTTTCTTGATAATCGCAATAATAGAAACTATTGCGACGAAGGCCAGAATCACATACAAGCCAGCAAAGTTCCTTTTCTTTTTTGGTGCGGGTGTGGTCGGGAGGGGGTTGGCAGTAGTTTGCTGTGTAGTGTGTTGTGCAGACTGCGATGTTGATTGTGGTGCTGATTGTGATGTCGATTGCGGTGCGGGCTGAGCTTTGCTCGCCGGTGCACCAGTAACAGTGTTCCTGTATTTCATAGAGCTTTTTCTTTTATAATAGCACTAAAAATGCATTATGTCAATGCATCGTAATGTAAAAAACTCTATCTAATTGTGCCGGGGAGAGGACTTGAACCTCCACAGGATTGCTCCCGACTGCTCCTAAGGCAGTTGCGTCTACCAATTTCGCCACCCCGGCGCAGAGCACATTATATGCTATTTGATGACAAATATAAAATTGATAAATATTTTACCTATATTTGCTAGTGTACCTGCATGTATATAAAAGATTTTGATAAATGGAATATTGAAAAAAAGAATACTAATGCGAAGTCTTCGAAGATCTACTTTAAGGAACGAGAAATATGGTGGTGTACGCTCGGGGTAAATATAGGGTCTGAAATTGATGGTAAAAACAGTAGGTTTGAAAGACCTGTGATTTTGTTTAAATATATTAATCACAATATCATTTTTATAATACCACTGACATCTAAAAAAAGATTAGATAAGTATCATTTTAAAATAAGTACAGTCAAAATGGTATCTTATGTAAAAATCTCACAAATGAGAGTGATAAGCACTAAAAGATTATTGAGAAAAATTGATACATTGTCCGAAGATCAATTTAGTAACTTAAAGAAACAGTATCTTGAGTTTTTTAATTAATACTCAAATCGAAACCCGCCAATATGGCGGGTTTCTCGGAGGCCGAAGCCAACAGTAATTAGATTGTAATCTTTGGAAAATAAAAAGTCAACCAGTAATTTATCGTGCGCCCAGTGATGCTGGCCGCACTCGCTCGGATGTGTCGAAACAAGCTTCTCCACATCCCTCGCTCGTGCGCCCAGTGATGCTGGGCGACCTCACTCGACAATTAGCGAGCAAGCTCGCCATTGTCCTCGTTCGGTGCGCCCAGTAGGATTCGAACCTACGACCATCTCCTTAAGAGGGAGTTGCTCTACCAACTGAGCTATGGGCGCATATACTAAAGTACTATTATGAAATGATAAAGAAATTATAAAGCAAAGCTAGCTATTTGCAATGAATTTTCATCTCGTTCATCACGGTGCCCGAGGTGGGAGTCGAACCCACATGTCTTACGACGGTCGATCTTAAGTCGACTGCGGCTACCAATTACGCCACTCGGGCAATAGTTTATCAAATATTGTTGCAAATTGTGCGGACGCACAAACATTTGCAATGAGGCCACGGTCGGAATCGAACCGGCGTATAGTTCTTTTGCAGAGAACTGCCTTACCACTTGGCTACGTGGCCGTAGCTCGCACACATTATACACGCTACATCCCAACTTCTTTTATTATCCTCTCAATATTCTGCCTATGCTTCTCCCCAACATCGTCCATGATGTCAATTGTTGGCGGTCGAGGAATACGAGCAGACTTGCGGAGGTAGCTGTGCAAGTCACTTCTGAGTCGGCGCAAGAACGCCAGAGCCTCATCTTTTCTTGACTCTGGCATAACGGTAACAAAAATTGTCGCCTTTTTCAATCGATCTTCAACTTCTACACGTGTGACAGTGATGAGGGAAGTTGGGTTGGCTTGTCGTTCGATGAACATTGCCGCATGTTCGCGGATTGCTTCACCAAGTTTTTCTCTTTTACTGCCGTGTTGGATTTCTTTCATAGTCTTTATATTTTCTTTATTACCGCATCATCTCTATTTGGTAGTCGTAGTGATGCATTCGAGCATATCACCGGCAGCTATCTCTATCTTGGACTCGACCAGCACGCCACATTCTGTGCCTTCAAGTGCTTCTTTGGCACTTATTTTCGAGACTTGCAGACCAACTATGTGTCCGCGACAGATTTCTTCGTCTCGGCGCAATACGCGAATTTGAGAACGGTCGGTACATTTGCCAACCGTAATTCTACCGCCAACAACTTGGCGCTCTTTAGTACGAGAGAATGTTTTGAGTATTTTGATAGTGCCGGTAACTTCTTCTATTTGCTTGCGAGGACGTTCAGTTTCTAGAATACCGGCGAGTCGTTCAGTAAGTTTGTAAATAATATCGAATGTCTCGACAAAGCCATTGTTTTTCATTTTCAAATCCTCTGCCCCAGAATCAACTTTGACATGGAATCCTACCACGAGCGCAGACGGATCTGCCGAAGCAAGCTTCATATCAAATTCATTGATATTGCCGATGCCTTTTGCTGCGATCTTAAAAGTAATATCCTCGTTGACGATTTTTTCGATTTCTTTTTCTATGGCATCGAGACTGCCAGAAGTATCAGCACGAAGAATCAGCGGAATAATTTTTGCATGAGCACCTGGTTTGCCAAGGATTTGCTGGTCGACATTGCGAGGACCTTTTGTTTGCTCATCACGAGCGGTCTCGGCTTCTTTTTTTGAGGAAAAACTGACGAAGACTGATCCAACAGGTGGAAGCTCGTCGAAACCTGTGAGAGAAACTGGAGTACTAGCCTCAGCTTCAGTAATTTGTTTGCCAAGGTAGTTTTCCATAATTCTTGTACCGCAAATCGCATTACCGACAAGAATGTAGTCGCCTTTGTGTAAAACACCTTCTTTGATAATAAAGCTCGCTGAAATGCCGCGCTTGGGATCAAGTCTTGATTCGACGACGATTCCTTCAGCTTGTTTCTTGGGATCATACTTGAAATCAGCCAGCTCTGCGACGAGTAGAATCAGTTCTAGAAGATGAGGAATACCAGCGCCGGTCTTGGCTGAAATTTCAGCATAAGGAATGTCGCCACCGTAGCCTTCGAGGTAAACTCCAGCTTCATTGAGATCAATTTTTGTTTTCTCTGGATTGGCAGCCGGACGATCGATCTTGTTGATCGCTACGATAAATGGAGTATTGCTTTCTTTGATAGTTGCGAGTGCTTCGAGTGTTTGTGTCTTGACTGAGTCTTCAGCTGAAACAACAAGAATTGCGATATCAGCAACAGCTGCTCCGCGTTCGCGAATACGAGTGAAAGCCGCGTGGCCTGGGGTGTCGAGGAAGGTTATTTTCTCAACCTCGCCTTTCTCGTTTGGGTGCTCAACAACGTACGCTGAAATATGCTGGGTAATTCCCCCAGCTTCGCCTCCTGCAACATTTGATTTGCGTATGTAGTCGAGCAGTGTCGATTTGCCATGGTCAATATGTCCCATAACCACGACCACTGCCGGCCGTTTTGTTTTTTTATCTGGCATATAATTATTCTTTGATTGATACTAATCCTTTACTCAACACATCTTGCTCTTCTTCTGTGAGATCAATATCTGACTTACCTTTCTTGATGTGTTTTGCAAAAACGCTCATGCGTTCGCGCGAGTACAAACTTGAGATGACGACACCATCGCCTCGCTCATTGACCATCGAGATAGCAAAGCTGTGATTGCCCCCCTGATCTTCAAATGGATTGAATCTGGTCATTTCCACAGAGCGTATAGAAGAGCGTAAACGTTTGTCGAGATTTTCGATCGCTTCGGCGAGCATCTCTTCATTGTTTTCCATGGCAAGCAATTTTTTGTCGATTGAGACGATGCCTTCTTCTATATCACGTCCGGTTTTGCCGTTCATAATCTTTTTCAAACGCGTGTTGAGAACAAAAACCCCGATAATACTTAGCAGGGAAATCAGTCCAGCGCCTCCAAGAGCGATATAGATGACATTTGTGCTCATCAGGCGATAATTATATACTCTAAACTGCCTTTTGGCAATGACATGAAAAAGCAAAAAACCAAGAAAAATAAGGCTAAAAAAGCGGTCCGTCGAGAAAAAATCATTGATATTTATCTTGATTATGCTTCCGCGACCCCAGTTTCTAAATCTGTGAACGAGGCTATGACTGCTGTAAGTGGCATTTTTGCCAATCCTGGCGCTATCCACGCAAAGGGTGTAGAGGCCAAAAAACTTGTCGCCGATGCAAGAGTACGTATTGCCAAGGCAATCGACGCGCGCGAGGAGGAAATAATTTTTACGGCCAGCGCGACTGAATCAAATAGCCTTGCTCTCTCTGGTGTAGTCGATGCTTGGCAAAATATGTATCCGGGCGAGACTCCGCACGTGATTATTTCTGCTATAGAACATCCTTCGGTGATTGAAGCGACTTTGCTTTTGGAGGAAGAAGGAGTAGAGCTAAGTCGTGTACCCGTCGATGAGTTCGGTGTTGTTGACTTGGTAGAATTGAAGAACTTACTCAAACCGAATACTGTCGTTGTTTCAATCATGATGGCAAATAACGAAATTGGGACAATTGAGCCACTTGATGCTATTTCAAAAATGTTACGACGCTACAAAAAAGAAATGCAATTTTCCCGGTACCCATTACTCCATACAGATGCGTCACAAGCCTTTCAGTATTTACCAGTGCGAGTTGTAAAACCGGAAGTAGACCTGATGACGATAAGCTCAAGTAAGATATACGGCCCAAGAGGTGTCGCATTGCTCTATGTAAAAAATACTACTCCCATTTTTTCTCAAATGCCTGGAGGTGGACAAGAGCATGGTCGTCGTGGCGGTACAGAAGCGACAAGTTTAATTGTTGGTTTTGCACGCGCAATGGAAGACGTGGTAGGTATGCGCCACAAGGAAAGTGAGCGACTCAGAAAAATATTTGAGTACGGAAAGTCTGAGCTCCAGAAAAAAATTCCAGATGCAGTACTGCTCGGTCATTCGACCAAGCGTTTACCAAATAATTTCACCTTTGCTGTTCCCGGTGTTGAGAGTGAGTATCTCGTGCTCGCGCTTTCGGCAAAACATATTTTTGCTTCATCGCGTAGTGCTTGTCAAAGTGATAATCAAAATGATGAAACACTTGACTCACATGTTATAATGGCGATAGGAGGGAATCCTTCGGACGGGACAATCAGATTTTCGTTTGGCAGAGATACGAGAGAGAAAGATATTCAGAATGCCCTCAAAGTTGTCGCGGAAGCAGTAGAGAAATGGCGCTCTTGGTCGCATGCGCACAAGGTATAGCAAATCAGAGCTTCATCAATTTTTCATTATTTTTTTATTAAGATAATAAATATATGCAACCACCATTCAATCAATTCACAACAAAAGCCAAGGAAGCTATTCGTAAGGCGCACGAACTCGCAATAGAGCGTGGTCAAAATCACGTCAATTCATTGCATTTACTCACCGCGCTCTTGCTCCAAGAAGAGTCCATGGTTATTTCAATATTAGAAAAGCTCGACATTGATTCGATGCTTTTGACCGATTCTGTTGTCGAAGCAATCGAAGCACCTGAGAGCCAAAGCACTGTATCTCCGTCATATCAAATGTACTTCACACCTGACCTTGCTCAGGTTATTGATCATTCGGTCAAAATCGCGCAGTCACTCAAAGATGAATTTGTTTCGACTGAGCATATTTTTGTAGCGCTTATCGACATTGCTGGTGAAGCGAGAGAGCTTCTCGGGCGTTTCCGTATTTCCAAAGATGCAGTTTTGCAAATCGTGGAAGAATTGAAAAATGCGCATATTACCGATGCCCATTCACCAAAAAAGTTCCGCATGCTCAGTAAATTTACTCGCAACCTCACCAAGCTCGCTCGCGAAGACAAACTTGATCCGGTTATTGGACGTGACAATGAAATCATGCGCATCATGCAGATTCTCTCACGCCGGACTAAAAATAATCCTATTTTAATAGGAGAAGCCGGCACCGGCAAAACCGCAGTTGTCGAAGGTCTCGCGCAACGCATTGCCAAAAGTGACGTTCCTGAGTCTCTCAAGGACAAAGAAATAGTTTCGCTTGACCTCGGTTCACTTATCGCAGGTACAAAATACCGTGGTGAATTTGAAGAACGCTTGAAAAATATCATCAAAGAAATCGAACGCGCAAATGGCACCATTATTCTCTTTATTGATGAAATCCATTCTATTGTCGGTGCTGGTGGCGTAGAAGGTGGCGCAGATGCCGCAAACCTACTCAAGCCATCACTCGCTCGCGGAGAGCTTCGCGCGATTGGCGCAACAACGCTCAAGGAGTATCAAAAGCATATTGAAAAAGATCCTGCGCTTGCTCGTCGTTTCCAGCCAGTATTTGTCGATGAGCCGACAGACGAAGATACTATCGCTATATTACGTGGACTCAAAGAAAAGTATGAGCTCTATCATGGTGTGCATATTACTGATGACGCTATTTTGGCCGCAGTCAATCTTTCTACTCGCTACATTACAAATAGATATTTACCCGACAAGGCTATCGACTTGATTGACGAAGCCTCGTCATCGCTCCGTATCGCCCTCGAAAATAAACCTGTTCTTCTCGAAGAAGCGCACCGCAAAATTATGCGTTTTGAAATCGAACGCGAGGCACTCAAGCGTGAAGCCGAATTAGGTGGCGAAGAAGCCAAGACTGCTCGAAAACGTACACATGATATTAAACAAGAAATCGCCAATTTACGCGAAGGCACAAGCGAGCTTGAACTCAAGTGGAAAAATGAAAAATCTATTTTGACTGATATCAGGACATTTAAAAAAGAGCTCGAAACATTGCGTCTCGAAGCGGAGAATGCCGAAATGCGTGCAGACCTTGGGCGAGCTGCCGAGATTCGCTACGGACGATTGCCTGCGCTCAAGAAAGAGCTCGATGAGAAACTTTTGAAGTTGCAAAAATTGCAAAAGAGTCGTCGCGTTTTGAAGGAAGAAATCACAGCTGAAGACATTGCCGAAGTCGTCGCTCGTTGGACGGGAATTCCGCTTTCCAAAATGCTCGAATCAGAACGTGCCAAGCTCGCTCGCATGGAAGATGAGCTCCACAAGCGTGTAGTTGGGCAAGAAGAAGCCATCAAGAAAATTGCCGATGTTGTGCGTCGTTCACGTGCTGGTATTTCTGATCCGAACAGACCGATAGGTTCATTCCTTTTCCTTGGGCCGACTGGTGTTGGTAAAACCGAACTCACCAAGACACTCGCACAATTTATGTTCAACGATGACAAAGCGCTCATTCGTGTCGATATGTCGGAGTATATGGAGCGCCACAGTATTTCCAAGCTTATTGGCTCTCCGCCTGGGTATGTTGGTTATGATGAGTCAGGCCAGCTGACTGAAGCTATTCGCCATCGTCCTTACTCGGTTGTGCTTTTTGATGAAGTTGAAAAAGCTCATCCGGAAGTTTTCAATTTGCTCCTGCAAGTACTTGACGACGGACAGCTCAAAGATGCCAAAGGACGTAATGTCAATTTCAAGAATTGTGTCATTGTACTCACTTCGAACATTGGTTCAGAATACATTCAGAAAATGGAGAGTATTGGATTCTCAAATGCGAGCGATACTGAGAACTATGTTCAGACAAAGGACAAAGTCATGGACTCACTCAAAGAATTTTTCCGACCTGAATTTCTCAATCGTCTTGATGAAGTTATTGTCTTCGACATACTGCCAGCCGACAAGATAAAAGAAATTGTCACGCTCCGCATCGATGCGCTCAAGATCCGTATGATGTCCAAGGGGATTACACTAGAAGTCGCCGACAGTGCGCTCGATTACCTTGCCAAGGAGGGCTACAATCCACACTACGGGGCGAGACCACTCAATCGCCTCATTCAGACCAAGATTCTCAACCCGATTGCGACGTTTATTATCGCAGGTACGACAGGGGAAGGTGATACTGTGACTGTAGAAGAAAAGAAGGGCGACCTGGTTATCGAGGGCAAACGAAAAACAACTAGACCAAGAATGCGCAAGGAGAAGGCCGAGATGAATGCGTAATAAAGAAAAGATAAAGTAAAATTAAAAAACACCCTGATTTGGGTGTTTTTTAATGGTGTCTCTGTTGTATCAAACTCAAGCATTTTCAAAACTGAGACTGATGTTTTTGAAATTCTGCGGGCAATTGGAAAAATCCAATATACTTTCTTTTAACTATTAAAGTTATGGATTTAGCAGCTTCGATTTTTCCTCATCAGTTATAAACCCATCTTGATTTAATTTTATAACTTCTCTTATCTTACTATTTCTGTCAGGTACATCAGAATTAAACTTTCTATCTTCTGCAAATTTAAGTGCTTCTACGCTTTTTGTAAGTGCCTCCATTATTTTTTCCCGTGGTGCGATTTGATTTTTGAAAAGCTCATCAAAATATCCGTCCATTTTATGAGAAAAAGATCTACCTGCAAAAAATGTTCCTGTAATATCAGGATTTTCCTTTGTATCAGGGTAATTAAAAGCATTTTCTAAATCTTGCTTCATTTCTGAGATATATAATTCACTAGGTTCTTGACCAAATTTTTCTTTAAATTTTTGTTTTTGGCTAGGATCTGTAATAAACTCCGATGCTTTTTTGAGGTTTGACTGGTATCCTACGTGTTTATAAAGTTTACCTGTATTATGTCTTGATATATCATTTTCAATTCTATTATAAAAAATGTTTTGAAAATTTCCTGCCTCTATAATTTGTTTAACCAAATTTACAGGAAGCTGATCCCCGAAATTATGAACAAGTTGACTTTTTATTGTGTCTTGAATCGCTTCAGAATCACTCATAGAGCTCCTGAAACCAGCACTCTTAGATTTTTTTAATTGCTCTTCTGCGTAACGCTTAAGACTTTCCGCAACATTAGAAGGAGAAATTGCACCTTTTTCAATTAATTTCTCTAATATAAGTGGTGTATTTGTGTTTGAATCAAAAAATATCTCACCTGATTTAATTTTTTCAGCTGTCTGGGGATCTTCTAAGTACTTTTTAATTAATTCGGTTTTATTGGCTTCTTCTTTATTTTCTTTTTCGATTCTCGATTCTTGATTTCGTGTTGCATCAAAAAAGCGAACCTTCGAGAGAATTTCTGGTTCTTGTTTTTTGAAATCTTTAAATGAAAGATTATTATATTGTTCTATATAATATGGGTGGTCTTGTAATTCTCTATATTCAACTGCCATCATTAAATTCTTTTCTTTCTCGCTTGTTTGCTCCTCGCTTTCATTTTGAGGCGAATTTAATTGAATAAATTTTTTAATTCTCTCCTCGAGATGATATGAGTTTGATTCTTTATCTTGAGTGCCATAATGCTCATTATAAGATTTAAATTTTCGAGCTTCTGGCATAAGTGTCTGGAATCCTTGTTCATTTAATAAATCTTGCGAAATTTTATTTTCTTGATCTAAAAAATTTATAGCATCTTTGATTTCAGTGCTATTTTCAATATCTAATTTTTTCTCTGAACCAACAACTGCCTCAATTTTTTTTTGCGTTTCGGTTTCAATACTTTTTATTTTTATATCTGTTTCAGCAATTTTTTCATCAACAGGAGCGGTTACTTCTTGCAAGTCATTTTTATTTCCATCAAGATTTTCAATTTTTGTTTTTTGACTTTCCGTTGTTTCAACTGTTGGAGTAATTTCTTCTACTTTAGTATTTAAACGAGTAATAGCTTGCTCTGCAAGCCCAACTGTCTCGCCGTCAAAACTTACCTCTGCGTCATTCTTCATTTCTTCCAAACCAGCAACATCATTGTTTTCTTCAAGTGATGCGATTTTTTTAGTCACCTCATTTTCCGTTGACATAAAATTATTATTGGCTAGCTGATAATCCAAGCGATGTTCGAATCGCATTAACTTTTTTTGTTTCTAAATCTTTGATATAGCCACGAATAGCGTCTTGTCGTTCATTGACAAGATTGCTACGCTCTTGTCCAAGCACGTCAAGTTTCGCAATGGCTTCATTGTAGATTTCCTCAATCTTTTTCGCTTGTTCCTGCGGTGTCATGGTATATAAATAGCTTGAAAAAGCTATTTATAATTTACCATTTTTAAAATTAGAATAAAAGTGCCACAAAATATCTCTAGGGAGCTATCCTCGCCGTTTTGTAATATCTTATTGAAAGGCGAAGATTTGTGCGCGAACGGGCAGGTGGGTCAAGCACAATACTAAATGTTGTATCTCGGCTTTGCCGAGATTTCAATGCTATGTTTTTTCTCTTTTATGCCCGCCAAATTTCAGAAACGTCAGTCTCAGTTTTGAAAATGTTCGAGCTTGGCACAATAGAGGCACCATTAAAAAACACCCTGATTTGGGTGTTTTTTAATGGTGCGCCGAGCAGGATTCGAACCTGCGAAGCCCGGAGGCAACGCGTTTACAGCGCGTCGTATTTGACCACTCTACCATCGGCGCGTCAAATCTCTTTCATGAATTCGATGCGTTTCAGTATATCAAAAAGCAATTTTTTGTCACTGTAGCGGATATGAACAAGACCATACGGCATTTTTCTGCCGTTGGGTTTAAAATCTCTACGGATGTATGGTTTTGTAAATTGTGTTTTTGGTATTTTGGTTAAGTTGCTCCAAAAATCAATTAAATTCCCAACCTCCTGATTGCTGTATGCATATAGATAAATCCGAAGTCTTTTTTCGTCAAATTTGTAGCAAGTGCGCAGAAAACGCATAAAAGACTTAATCATTAAAGGGTCACTGTTCGCAAAATCTACACCATGACTTCCGTTGGTTTTATGTCCTTCTGCCCAGTATAAACTAATACCCATTATCGCTGTATCCTTCTCCTTTTTTGTCCTTAATTTTTTTACAGTAAAAGATTGAGGCTTTTGAGCAAATAATATTGCCTGAGATTCTCTTGTGTTGCGTCGAGGGATTTTTGCTTTCCTCATCGCATAAGTGACAGCATCTAATGTCACATTAAAATGCTTTGCAATTTTAACCATAGGAAAACCACCTTCATAAAGTTTCCTTATTTCTGGATATAATTCTTGATTCAAGCTTGGCATATAATAATTATACCAAACACTAATAAAGAAAAAATCAAGAATGTTTCAAGAAAAAGTTAAATTTACCTGTGTTTCTTCTTGGTTAGACTCGCGCCAATGATAACAGCAATAAGAATTCCAAAATACCACGTGAGGCCGTTGCTAAGCGAAAAAGGTATAGCGTGAATTGAACCCAAAATAAATGCTAAAAGCCAAGAAACAACTGAGACACCACCTGTCACCATGGCAATTTTGCGAACGTGGTCGGGCTCATCGTCGGGAGTAGTATGAGCAACATGGAATGCAATCTTGTGGAGTCGTGGCATGACAAAAATATTGAGCAGTAAGCCGTTGAGAATTGTCATGATAACAACAGTCATTTTCAGTAAGAATTTTGGTGAATCGGTAATCCCAGTCTTTGTCGCTGCCAAGTAGATACCAGATAAAATGAGTGCGCCCAAAGCAATCCAGATAACTTCCGACATGATTTTCATTATTCTGACTTGGTCTTGGGAAACTCGGTGGTTTTTCAGGAATTTGATAAATATGTAGTCTGTGGCAAAAACTGTACCTATGCCGACAGAGGCAGATAGGGCATGGATAATCACCACAATATCGCGGAAGTTCAAAGCTGTTGTTTCCATAGTATGCAGGATTATAGCATTTGGGCTCTATTCTTGCGAAATTCTGGCTTTTGTAGTACGATAGCGACACTATGGGATCACAAGACAGACTAATCAAATTCGCCTGCGGGACCTGCAAGCACATCAATTACTGGTCAAGCAAGAACAAGAAACTCGTGACTAAAAAGCTCGAGCTCAAAAAGTATTGCAAGTGGTGCAAAAAGAATACTGCCCACAAAGAATCCAAGAAATAATCGATGCGAAAAATCCCGTTTAAAACGGGATTTTT
>JBDKLD010000061.1:0-27819 GCA_039795715.1 Candidatus Parcubacteria bacterium
GGTTTCAATCTCAATACGGCGGTCTCCAGTATGATGATTTGTGTCAATGAAATGGAAAAAGCTGAAACAGTCACCGTTGATGATTTCAAAAAATTCTTACAAATTCTTGCCCCTTTTACCCCGCATGTCGCCGAAGAACTCTGGTACGTGCTCGGCGAGAAAAAAACTATTCACCAAGCTGGTTGGCCAGAATACAATGCTAAACTAATTGTTGACGACACTACTACTATCGCCATCCAAATCAATGGCAAAACTCGAGGCACAATTGAAGTTGCGCAAAATAGTGAGCAAGCTGATATTGAAAATATGGCGAAGCAGCACCCTGATATTGTTCGACATATGGCGGATAGGGAAGTCATCAAGACCATTTACGTGCCGAATAGGCTTATCAATTTCGTCGTCAAAGCATAGATATGGTATCGCGCATCTTCAGTTTCTTTAGAAAAGAATCCAATCGCATTACCGAAGCGGCTTTTCTCATCGGGCTTTTTGCACTTCTTTCACAATTCCTCGGCCTCATTCGCGATCGTTCGCTCGCGCATGTACTTGGACCGTCGACGACACTCGATACATACTATGCGGCTTTTCGCGTGCCGGATATTATTTTTGCTTCTGTCTCAACGCTCGTCTCGATCACGGTCCTCATTCCATTTTTTATCGACAAGCTCGAGCATAAAGACAAAGAAAGTGCTCGCTCGCTCCTCAATCAAATCTTCACGGTTTTTTCATGTGGTATTGCTATAATTGCGCTTTTAGCATTTTTACTCATGCCATTTCTCTCACATTACATTGCGCCAGGCTTCACTGAGGTAGAACGTGCTAGCCTCATTTCGATGTCGCGCATCATGTTACTGTCGCCGATTTTC
The DNA here is from genome assembly GCA_039795715.1 of Candidatus Parcubacteria bacterium. GTDB lineage: Bacteria > Patescibacteriota > Minisyncoccia > Phycocordibacterales > UBA9973 > JAGOSA01. The sequence goes on from JBDKLD010000061.1 coordinate 867, forward strand.
CTCGGGCTTTCCAATCTCTTCAGCACTATCACCCAACTTTACAAGCGATTCATTATCTATGCGCTCGCGCCTATTCTCTACAACCTTGGCATTATTATCGGCATATATTTTTTTATGCCACGTTTCGGTGGGCAAGGCCTTGCATTCGGTGTAGCACTCGGTGCATTTCTTCATATGCTCATTCAGCTTCCCGTGCTATCCGCGCGTGGTTTTTCGCCAAGATTTACCAAAAAAATAGATTGGACTGAAACAAGACGAATTTTTCTGCTTTCACTACCACGCACACTCGGACTCGCGCTTTCGTCCATCACAATTGCAATCATCATTGCCATCGCCACGACACTCGAAACAGGCGCAGTTTCTATTTTCAATTTTTCTTTCAATTTGCAAGCGGTCCCGATTACCATTATCGGACTGTCGTATTCAGTCGCGGCATTTCCTTCACTATCGAGAGCTTTCGCCGAAGGACGTATCGATGTTTTCAAAAAGCAGATTCTCTCTGTGGCGCGACAAATTATTTTCTGGTCGCTGCCGGTTATGGCGCTTTTCATTGTTCTCAGGGCGCAAATTGTCCGCGTCATTCTTGGGTCAGGACAATTCTCTTGGGATGACACTCGTCTCACAGCAGCGGCACTCGCGTTATTCACTCTTTCGGTCGTTGCACAAAGTTTGATTGGACTGCTCGTCCGTGGCTATTATGCTGCTGGCAAAACTCGTCGTCCGCTTGTCATCAATCTTGTTTTCACTGCCCTCGAAGTATTTCTGGCCCTTGCATTTCTTTATCTATTTCGCCACTACGATACATTTAAGTATTTTATTGAAGGCTTGCTCCGTGTCGATAATGTTCCAGGTACTGAAATACTCATGTTGCCGCTCGGCTATTCTATTGGAACAATTTGCAATTACTGGGCGCTCTGGATGCTATTCCAAAAAGATTTTCTCACCAAAGGTGAAGGTAAGCCACTCCGCAAAACGCTCTTTCAAAGTTTCTCTGCCGCTGTTCTTCTTGGCTCTGTCTCATATGCGATCCTTTCAATTACTGGCAATATATTTAGTATCAATACAACGTACGAACTTTTGGCGCAAGGTGCAGTCGCCACATTTGTCGGCGTGATTTTCGGCGGAATTATTCTCGCGCTCCTGCGTAGCGAAGAACTTAAAGTTGTCATGTCGGCGCTTCGCAAGAAGATTTGGAAAGCTGAAACCATAGTCAGTGAAGGCGGGGAGATGACGCAATAGAGCAGTACACAGCCTTTATTTTATGGGCTTTTATGGTACTATGTCGTCACATGGACCTCAGACACATACGCAACTTCTCCATTATCGCTCACATCGACCACGGCAAATCGACCCTCGCAGACCGCATGCTCGAAGTCACCAAGACTATCGAAGCCCGCAAAATGCGCGATCAGGTGCTCGACTCGATGGATCTCGAAAAAGAACGTGGCATCACTATCAAGATGACGCCTGTTTCTATGGATTACTCTGTAGGTGATGGAGAAAAATATAAACTCAATCTTATCGACACCCCTGGACACATCGATTTCTCATATGAAGTCTCTCGGGCTATTCGCGCTGTCGAAGGTTCGATTTTGCTTGTTGACTCGACGCAAGGCGTGCAAGCGCAAACGCTCTCTGTGCTCCAAATGGCTCGCGATGCTGGGCTTGTCATTATTCCGGTATTGTCAAAAGTTGATTCACCACTTTCTCGTGCTGATGAAGTACGTCTTGAGGTCGCGACATTGCTCGATTGCGATCCGGATACTGTTATGCTCGTCTCAGGAAAAACAGGCGAAGGTGTGCCCGAGCTTCTGGCAGAAATAGTCCAGCGTATTCCTCCACCAAAAGTCGAACACACTGGCGAAGGCGACCTCCGAGCTCTCGTTTTTGATTTCCAATATTCCAATCATGCCGGCGTGATTGTGTTCGTACGCATTCTCGACGGACAGGTCAAACGTCACGACCATCTCATGTTCGCAACGTCAAAAGAAAAATTTCAAGCGCTTGAAGTTGGCTTTTTCCATCCGGACAAAGTTGAATCAGCTAAAGTTAGCGCTGGTGAAATCGGCTACATTGTCACTGGCATCAAGCAGCCGGGTATTGCGTCAGTCGGTGATACGGTGACACTTTCCAAATCTCCGCTTCCACCGTATCCGGGCTACATGCAGCCAAAGCCTGTCGTCTGGGCTTCCATTTATCCTGAGTCACAAGATGATTTCAATCAACTCAAGCTCGCGCTCGGACGACTCCGCCTTTCCGACTCGGCATTTTCATTTGAAGAAGAAAGCTCCGGAGCGCTCGGTCGCGGCTACCGTTGCGGTTTCCTCGGTATGCTCCATCTTGAAATCATCAGCGAGCGTTTGCGCCGTGAATTTAACCTTGAGCTCATTGTGACGATGCCATCAATTACGTATAAAGTAAAAATGAAATCCGGCGGAAGTGGGCAGGGCAAAGATGTCATTGTGTATTCTCCACACCTTTTTCCAAATGATGGCGAGATCGCTTCAGTCGAAGAACCGTGGGTTGCGATTACTCTTATCACGCCGATGCAGTACCTCGGTAATATTATGCAACTGCTCTACGAACATGAAGCTGAAATAGGGGACACGGTGAATTTCGGAGAAGGCCGTTCGCAAATTCACCTCATGATGCCACTCCGCGAGCTCATGCGAAACTTTTTTGATGAATTAAAATCGAGCACATCAGGCTATGCTTCAATTTCTTACGAAATCGGTGACTTCCGTCCAGCAGATGTTGTTCGCCTTGACCTTCTTGTCGCGGATGAGCCGGTGGCCGCTTTCACACGCATTGTCTCTCGTCGTCGCGCACTCGAAGAAGCCGAAAATGCTGTCGAAAAACTGCATAACATTCTTCCTCGTCAGCAATTTGAAACCAAAATACAAGGCTTTGCGCTCGGCCGTATTCTCTCGTCCAAAACCGTCAAAGCTTTCCGTAAAGACGTACTCATGCATGGTTCAAAAGTTGTCGGTGGTGGCGATGTCTCTCGTAAAAAGAAATTGCTTGAAAAACAAAAGAAGGGCAAAGCTCGTCAAAAGGAAAGATTTACCGGAAAGGTCAATATCCCTCATGAGGTTTTCCTCAAGATGATGCGAAGCGGGAAGGATGACTAAATAGCCGCATATGTTACTATTTCTCTATGCAATCAATAAAATTTAGTGAATTGGCGGTGTCGCCATATTCTGATAATGCAATCGTGAGAAATGATTTTCCGGGCTTCAGAGAGGATTATTTGGCTATCCATAGCCTCATTAGAAAATACCAACCCAAGACGCTCATGGAAATAGGTACAAGTTCCGGTTCAGGCACCACGGTCATCTGTCATGCCATGGGCGTCAAAAAAAACTGGTGGAATAGCAATAAGTATGTGAATGCTTTACTAGTAAGCATCGGCATGAAAAGTAAATTTAGAAAAAATAAAAACGAAAGTAAGAAAGTTTTCTCTATTGATGTTCCTCCCGGCACTGATCCATCGGTGATTTATCCAGGTGCCGAAGACGGTCACCCTCTTCTTACGGGTAGAAATTGTTACTTCCCCTACACGCAACTTTTCGGTAACTCTACTACTTTTGATTTTACCCCGTACTATCCGCTGGAAAGCTGGTTTGTTGATGGCAAACACAACTATGAGTATGCCCATGCAGACACAATGTAGGCACTCAAATCAAACCCAAAGCTTATCATTTGGCACGATATCCAACTTCCTGAAGTTGAGAATGCCGTAGTTGATGCGATGAAAATACAAAGTAACTACCAATTGTTCAAGGTAGAAGATACAAGAATTGCGTTTGCAGTAATAAATTCTTAGATTTTATTGAAAAAGTCCTTGTGCGTATAGTAGTACCATAGAGAGAATGATAAAAACGCAGATAACTTTCCAGATAATCCCTATTCTTTTTCGTGATTTTTGGCTGTACATATAATTTATGTGGCTTATTTGATATACTTACGTGAGTATAACAGATTTTGTTCAAATATTACATATCATTACATATCGAATGGAAAAAAGGCATGCCAAAATCAAAAAGCGCAAAAATTCTCTCCTCTATACACCTGTAGGTATTAGTTTTCTAGCCATAGCTCTCATTTACATTGCGTATTCGTCGTTCGGTGTCTTTGCAAAGTGGAAAGGTGCCCATGCAAAGCTCATTGACGCACAGGATGCCTATTCTGCGACTGCAGCCCGCTATGACGCGATTTCGAACGATTTGAGGGCTCTCTCAACTGATAGGGGGAAAGAGGAGATTGTGAGGGAGAAATTCAATGTGGTGAAAGCCGGAGAAGGAGTCGTTGTTTTGCCTAGTTCAGGTACTATGGAGGAAGAGGCGGTGGCACCACTTCCAAAAGAAAAGAAGAGTTTTTGGGCTTTTTTGAAAGGGGTTTTTAGGAAGGATGAGAGCGGGAAGTAGACAGGCTAAGGCAGTTTTGTTAATCTGAAGGCTTAGGAATAACATGCGGGATTAGTTTAGTGGTAGAACTACAGTTTTCCAAACTGTTGGCAGGAGTTCGATTCTCCTATCCCGCACCACAATATATAAAGCTCACTATAAATTTCTAGGTGACTTTTCTAACCTTACCTCAACTACTTTTTTGCTTTCCTTGTGCAATACCAGCAATTTAATAGTTTGACCGACTTCTTTTTGTCTAATGATAGCGCCAAGAGATTGGCCTTCTTTGAGTTGTACGCCATCAATTTCAAGAATAATATCATTTTCAACTATGCCAGCTTTGTCGGCAGGAGATCCTGGAATTACAGCCAAGTCCTCATTAGTTTCGCCTCTCCGTACTAATACACCATAGTCGACAGATATATTGTTCTTTTTCTTTAGCGTTTCAGTTATCTGAGTATAGCGTATACCTAGGTATGGTCTAACAATTTCTCCATTTTCTCTTACTGAATCTACGATACCTTTTACTGTGTTGCTAGTTAATGCAAAACCAATGTTTTCTGCCCCTTGAGAAACTGCAACATTAACTCCAATTACTTTTCCTTTAATATCTAAAAGAGGCCCACCTGAATTACCTGGATTTATTGCTGCGTCGGTCTGGATTACTCCTTCTAATTGTTCTGATTTGCCAAACATGTCTCCCGCCGTAATTGAGCGAGAGAGACCAGAGATAACACCCACGGAAACTGAATTTCGAAATTCAGCCAATGCATTACCGATAGCAATCGCGGTTTGCCCAGGTTTTAATTGATCTGAATTACCAAATGAAAGATAAGAGAACCCGCTGCCTTTAACTTTTAAAATAGCTACGTCAAGAATGTCATCTTTTGCTAAAATTTTAGCGTCATATTTTTTGCCATCATTTGTTAGAACTGTGTACTCTGATGACTCGTCTTCCACCACATGTTTATTGGTTACGATGTATCCGTCTGAAGAGATGAAAAAACCTGAACCACCTCCAATTTCACGTTTTTCTGTGCCTTTTTGTCTTTGTTGTGGAACTCTAAACTGAAAGGTATTGCCACCAAAAAAGTCATTAAAAAAACTATCACCAAATGGGCTATATTCTTGGTAATTTTGTTCAATAATTGGTACATCTTTTGTGATAACAATGGATACTACAGCTGGGCTAGCTTTTTCTACAACACTGACAACTGGACTATCCGCAGACGAATAGTTACTGCTCGATGTTTTTCCGTTATCGTTATCTGCGTAAGATGTATTACTATCCTTCAAAAAATTGGGAGCAATACTCCAGGAAAATTTTTCTCCCGAAAATGTAAATAGTGAAATAATGCCAAATAGCATTAATACTGTGAGTATGCTTACGACCATGCTCGTTGCGATAATAAACATATTTTGTTTAATGGTATTAATCATTTTCTTGAACATACAATAGAATATTATCAAAAATGATTTTCTGGAGTCAAGATATTCCTAGTAGCTAGGCAATGTATAAGAGTGATTTGGGAATAACGGGAATTTGCATCTTTTTTTGACTTTCTGATATACTATCCAAGTAATGAAACAAGTCGCCATCTATACAACCCCATCTTGTACCTACTGCCGAATGGCAAAGGAATTTTTCAAGGAGCACAATATTGCTTATCAGGAATACGATGTTGCCGCAGATCCTGTAAGGCGAGGGGAAATGGTTGAAATGACCGGCCAACTTGGCGTACCTGTGATCAAGGTAGACAATACTCTCATGGTAGGCTTCAATCGCGTAAAAGTTAGCGAGATTCTCGGGGTGGGAATGTAAACGCCCCCGTAGTTCAATGGATAGAATGGCTCACTCCTAACGAGCCGATGCAGGTTCGATTCCTGCCGAGGGCACCATTACGTAATTATTGAAAAAATGCTGAAATATGCTACTATATCGATATGGACGAACAATCCAGGAAGCTACTTCTCGACACATATAAACTGACGGAAGAAAATCATACCATGCTCAAAAAGCTGCGCAGGGCTCAAAAAAACGCACATACTTTTAAAGCAATATACTGGGTTATTATTATCGGCGCGTCCTACTATGCATACTTACAGACCAAGCCTTACCTCGAACAAGCAAAGCAATTTTACACAGCAGCTCAAGTACAGCTAGAGGGAATAAAAAATATTACAAACATTTTGCCTGGGAAGAAGTAATTTTCGAGCGGTAAATACTGTTTAAAAAGTTAGTTGTCTTCCTTTATAATTCAAAGCTTCTCTTAGAAATTTATCTTCATTTTTACTACTGTGTTCAATCATATGACAATTTGCGCATAACAATATACATTTCTCAATTTCTTTTTTAATTACGTCCCAGCTTTTGTTTGCTACGTTCCCTATAGTAAAATGCTTCTCCTTTAGGTGGTGAAATTGCATCGCAGCTTGATTGCCATGCCAGCCACATTTTTCGCACTTACCCCCTAGATACTTGATCGCTGCCGCTTTTGTCCTAAAACGTCTCACTTTTGTATTGCAAGAGCCACACCTAGCACGACATCTGCTTTGGTAGTCTTTGAATTGATTGCCGCATAGCTTACAACTTTTCATCAATAAAATGTAGCACAGTAAGTCCTTTAAATTCAATACAATTCTTGCAAAACGGCACAATTTTAGTATTATGCATGTGCGTATCGGCTCGGGTAGCTCAGTTGGTAGTAGCGCTTCCCTGAAGAGGAAGATGTCGCCAGTTCGAATCTGGCCCCGAGCACAAGGATAACAAAGTAAAAAATCACCGAAAGGTGATTTTTTACTTTAACTTTTTTTATTTTTACAAACTCTTTACTCGTAAATTCGTCTGTTTCTGTTTATCAATCTTAGGAAGCTTCACAATGAGCAAACCATGCTTTTCCATAGCCTCAGCACCGTCGATATCTATTTCCTCAGGAAGGAGAATAGTGCGAGCAAATGTGCCCCAGTAGAGCTCACGTATAAAATAGTTTTCGTCATTGATTGACTTGGTCTCTTCGCGGCGACCGCGGATTGTAATCATGTCGCGAGTAATAGAGAGCGTGAGATCTTCTGGACGAACGCCAGCAACCATAGTTTGCACGACGATATCAGTCGCGGTTTGATAGACATCGACAGTGAGCTGGCCTTCGGCCTCTTCGTCTTCGGCTTGCTCTTGCCAGTCTTTACCCTTGCCACCGGCACTCACATGGTGACGCCCAGAAGCAATGCTTTTCTTGGCGCCCTTTTTCCCACCGAGTGAAAGCGAACGTGTCTCTTCGTCTTCGTCGGAATCCTCATTTTCCTCTAGCTCCAAATCGCTGTCATCGTAATCGTCATTGTCACGGAGCTTTAGGCTGCCGGTAAGTTTTTCCATAAAAGAACGTTTTTTAAACATAGTGGTTTTTTAGACTGTACGATCGCCCATGCGACGCAGTTTTTCAAATAGTAATACGCTGATAATAGAAATGACCCAAAGGAAGCCGAATACTGCGAAAAAATTCTCTCCGTTATTACCAATTATATAAATATTGAATAAGCTATGCAATACAATAGCTGTTAAAACACCAAGTAAGAGAAATAAGCCTTTTTTTGCATGGTCAGCAAAGTATGCAAGTCCAATAAAAATGCCAATATAGCCACTGGAAACAGCGTGGAGAAGCGTTGCACCAAGGAAGCGGAGGTTGCCAGTAAGTAAACTGACGGTTGTTTCGTTAAGTGAGAGCGGATGCATCAGGAAAAGGGCATTTTCGAGTGCCGCAAAGCCAAGAGCGCCAGTGATGAGGTAGACAGCAAAGTCAACAGGCTCATCAACGTGACGAGAGCGGAAGATAAGGATAGCGACAACAGTGAGCTTGACTAGCTCTTCTATACCAGCCCAAACAACAGTGAGCAGTGTCCCTCCTTGAATATGGTCCCTAGCAAATTCTTCCATAGGCAGGACGAGTAAGACTGAAGCCATGCCGACCAAAAAGGTGACAATAATGAGTACGCGTGGTTCCGGGTGTTCAGCGTCTTCTTTGAGCCAGAACCATAGCCATAGAAGCGCCGGAATGAGTCCGCCGATAAGTGAAAGCGCTATGATTTTGAAATTTCCGTAGAGAACCATTTGGTGACGATGAGCAAATTGTCTGATTCCTTGGGAATGAGACTCCAAAGTTCTTCGGTAATATGTGGCATGAACGGGTGAAGACCGATAAGTGAACGTCGGAGCAATTCCTGCAAGAGCCATGCGCGCGATGCATGTGCGCCTGTATCATTGCCTCCAAGAATTGGTTTGCTCTCCTCGATAATTATATCAGCAAAATTGTGCCAGACATATGCGTATAACTTTTCTGATGCGAGATGGAAACGGTACTCTTCTATTTCTTTGGTTATTTCGGCAAAAAGTGTGTCTGATTCAGCGAGTAGAATAGCGTCTTTCGTGGAAAGCTCTGCTGGCTTCGTGATGAGATCGGCGCCAGTGTAGTGGATGACGAAGCGAGCAATGTTCCAGAGTTTGTTGGCGAAGTTTTTGTAGCCTTTGATCTTGTCGTAAGAAATCTTGGTATCAAGCCCTGGTGAAGCACCAACCATGAGTGCCATTCGTCCAGCATCTGCGCCGTAGTCACGAGCAACATCAAGTGGGTTAATGCCATTGCCGAGTGATTTTGACATCTTACGTCCGTCAGCCGCACGGACTGTACCATGGAGGTAGACAGTGTGGAAGGGAATTGTATCTAGCGCATAACCAGTCATCATAATCATGCGTGCAACCCAAAAGAAAAGAATTTCATAACCGGTTTCGAGAACATCAGTCGGGTGGTACGTAGCAAGGTCAGGTGTTTTCTCTGGCCAACCAAGTGTAGAGAAAGACCAAAGACCTGAAGAGAACCATGTGTCGAGAGTGTCTTCGTCTTGGGTCCAAACATTGTTGGTATTTTCGCTAGGAGCTTCGATTCCCGTGAAAATTTCTTCATTTGGCGTGCCGGCATTTTTGTACCAAACAGGAATTCTGTGGCCATACCAAATCTGACGCGAAATGCACCAGTCACGAAGGTTGTCGATCCAGTGGAAGTAGGTTTTATCGAAATGATCGGGAATAATTTTTATTTTCCCATCGGCAAGTGGCTCACGCATGATGTCTTTGAGTGTTTGAGGTTTACCATTTTTCTCACGACCAGGGATTGCTTTGTTGACGTTTATGAACCACTGCAATTTTGGGAGTGGCTCAATGATGCCACCAGTGCGTTCTGCTGTGCTGATATTCTGTTTGATATCTTCTTCTTTTTCGAGCAAGCCTTCTGCGCGCAGCCATTCAACAATTACTTCACGAGCTACTGTTGATTTTTTATTGATGATTCTTTCATCTCCAATTGTTAGCTTGGCAAATTCATTGATAACTTGGATTTTTGGCAAATTGTGTCGCTCAGCAATATCCCAGTCAGCCATTGAGTGAGCTGGTGTGACGCCAAGTGCGCCAGTACCAAAATCTTTTTCCACAGCTTCATCAGCGACTATTTTTATAGTGAGCGGTACCCCACAGAAATCTGGAATTTTGTATGTTTTACCAACGTATTGTGTGTATCGTTCGTCGCTTGGGTGAACAGCAACCGCAGTATCACCGACTTTGGTTTCTGGACGAGTAGTAGAAATAGCGATAGGGAAGAGCTCGCCATTTTCGTCTTTACCATATCGAAACGTGTACATTCTTGCAGTGCGCTCTTCGTACACAATTTCATCATCAGCTATAGTCGTTTGACCTTTTGGATCCCAATTGACGATACGAGTACCACGATAGATCAGTCCATCGTCATACATTTTCTTGAACATCGTGCGAACGGCGAGTGAGCGCATGTTGTCGAGCGTAAATGCTTCACGAGACCAATCACACGAAGCACCCATGACTTTTACTTGCGACACAATAGTGTCATGGCTTTGCTTTGCAAAAGCGTGGACGCGTTCCAAAAATGCTTCTCGACCAAGGTCGTGACGCGATTTATCCTCTTTTTTCAAAATTTCTTTTTCGACTACGGATTGCGTGGCTATCGCCGCATGATCAGTACCGGGAATCCAAAGTGTGCGATCGCCCTTCATGCGATGGTAGCGTATCATGACGTCTTCGAGTGCGATCATATCGGCGTGACCCATGTGGAGTATTCCGGTGACATTTGGCGGTGGCATGATGATAGTAAATGGTTTAGCATTGGGCGCAGTGATTCCTTTTTCTACGCAAATATCAGGGTTGAAAAAACCACTCTCTTCCCAGAGTTTATAAATGCGAGGTTCAGTTTCGGTTGGATCGTATGGCTTGAGGAGCTTTTCTGGAATGTGGGCAGGGTTCGGTAAAGGCTCTCTTTTTTCGTCAGACATAGTGCGAGTATAGCATTTTCCCCTTGAAAATAAAGAGAGATTGGGGTAGTATCGAGCCGAACCAAAAATAATAGACTATGAGTACTATAAAAACTAAAATTTACATTACCGGCACAATTGCTTCTGGTAAAAATACCGTTGTTGACTACTTAGTCAGAAATCAGAATTTTGTGCCATTCGGTACACGCAAACTGTTTGAAGATGTATATAAAAGGGAATCGCACACTAAAGGTCTTGCGGAATCTGAGCTAAAAGATCGTGCCGTACTCAGAGTTTTTGCCAATGGACTGCGTGAGAAGTATGGAGGCGATTATGCGATAAAAACTCTCACAGGCCAATCATCATTTTCCGACCGTACTGTTATCGAAAGTGTGCGATGTATTGACGAAGTACAATTTATCAAAGCTTTCCAAAAATCAATGCGAAAGAGTGTGAAAGTTATATTGGTAGGAGTTGATGCTTTGGTAAATATTCGGCACGAACGAGCCATAACAAGACAGTCTGCGCTCGACAATGTGAGCTTTGAAAAATTCAAGAACGACGAGTATGCCGAGTCAATGAGTGTTCACTCCAATCAGCAAAATATTAAAGCTTGTATCAAGGCGAGTGATATTTTACTCATTAACAATGGTTCAATCGAAGAGTTACATTTACAAATCAAGCAAAACATTCTTCCATTGCTACGCGACTAGAGTACTACGCCCTATTCTTTAGGGCGTTTTTTATTGTCTCAGGATCGGAGTATTCGAGTTCAGTTCCAGTAGATAGACCACGACCGAGGCTTGCGAGGCGGAAATTTTGCCCGGCACCTGTTTGTTGCATTCCATTTTTTTCTTCCAAAATTTTTCGAACATACTGGTCGGTGTGGTCGCCGGATGGATTCATTGGGAAGCCAAGCACAAGCTCCTTAATTTTTCCTTGTTTTCTTTTCAAATAATTTTCAAGTTCGGCGAGTTTTGTATGGGCAATAATTTTTTCATCAGCAATAGGAATCAGTCCACCAAATACAAAGTACTTACCAAGAAAACCACTACGTTCAACTGCCACAATGTCTGCATCTTTTTCCACAACCATGACGAGGCTTTCATCTCGAGTACCGGAAGCACAAATTTCACAGAGCTCATTGCCATCCGTTTGGAAAAAACGAAAACATTCACGGCACTGCGTCACTTGCTTGGAAAGCGTGAGGATTTTATCTGCCAGATTTTTGCGAAATTCATCATTGCGCTCAATCAGGAAATAGACAAAACGCCTGGCTTGTCGCTCGCCAATACCAGGAAAACGTTTAAAAAATTCGGAGAGTTCTTCGATGGAGTCTCGCATAAAACACAGTATATATGATTAGAAATCATCAAGCGAATTGCCGGCAGTCGCGGGCATGAATTCGCTGATACTACTTTTCTCTATGTCGAGGAAAGTCGTTTTGGCTGTATCAAAGAAGAGCTCAACTTTGCCGACGGGGCCGTTACGGTGCTTTTCTACTAGGATCTCAGTGATATTGGTCTTCTCCTCTTTATCTTTGTAGCGATCCTCGCTGTGGATGAACATGACGAGGTCGGCGTCCTGCTCGATAGAACCAGAGTCACGAAGGTCGGAGAGGCGAGGGCGTCCACCACGGGCTTCGACTGCACGAGATAGCTGTGAGAGTGCGATAACCGGCACATCGAGTTCACGAGCCAGACTTTTGAGCGAGCGAGAAATTTCGGTGACTTGGTTGACCATTGAGTCAAAGTTTTTGTTGGTTGTCATGAGCTGTAAGTAGTCGACGATGATGAGTCCGAGACCGTATTCGGCCTTCAGTCGGCGAGCTGACGCACGCATTTTGGTGATATTGTTGCCGGCTTGGTCGTCGATATAAATCGGTGCTTTTGACAGAACGTCGAGCGATGAAGAAATAAGCTGGAAGTCATGATCCTTGAGCCCTTTACCGGTGCGGATGTTCCAAGCGTTGACGTGTGACTGCGCCGAGAGCATGCGCTGGACTAATTGCTGAGAACTCATTTCAAGAGAAAAAATACCGACAGGGACTTGCTTGTCGACAGCAGCTTTGCGTGCCATGTCGAGCGCGAGCGTCGTTTTGCCCATCGACGGACGAGCAGCGATGATAATGAGGTCAGATTTTTGAAAACCGGCAGTGAGATTGTCGAGGTCGCGGAAACCAGTCGAGACTCCGCGCAGGTCTTCTTTGGAGGCATGGAGTTTTTCGAGTGTCTCCCAAGTTTCGGCGAGCGCATTTTTGATGTTGGCAAACTTTTGATTTTTCGGCGCATTTGTAACACCGAAGATTTTTTTCTCGGCAGCATCAAGAATCTCATCGATGTGCATTGAACCTTCTTGAAATCCGAGCTCGCAAATGTCATCGGCTGCGCTGATAATTGCGCGGGCGAGAAACTTGTTGAGGACAATGTCGGCGTAGTACTTGATGTTGGTCGAAGCGGGGACAGTGCCGACCATTTCGCTGAGGTATGAGCGACCGCCGACAGATTCGAGTAAATTTTTCTGCGAAAGTACTTCGGCCATAGTGACGAGGTCGATTGGTTCATTTTTGGCTGAAAGACCGGTCATTTCGCGGTAGATGATCTTGTGTTTTTCAGCGTAGAACATTTCAGGCGAAATCATGTCCGCGATTTCATACATGCTCGCCGGACGAATCATGATAGAGCCCAAAATGGCTTTTTCACCATCTAGGCTTTGTGGCAATATTCGTAAACTTGGTGCGCTTTTCTTCATTGCCCATCGATTGTAGCATGTATGGATTTTAGAAAAAATTTAACATTTCTTTATATTGAGTTAATAAACTGTGGATATTCAACTTTATTACAATTTTGTCCTTAATTTGCTACACTTTCCTTATGACACCACAACATCCCAAACATCGTACCGTCCTCACGGGCGACCGACCAACTGGCAGGCTCCACCTTGGGCACTATGTAGGCTCGATTCAGAATCGCCTCAAGCTCCAAGACGAAGCCGACAAATGTTTCTACATGATTGCCGACGTTCAAGCGCTCACCGACAATGCCGACAATCCGGATAAGGTGCGCGCAAACGTGCTCGAAGTCGCTATGGACAATATTGCTGCTGGAATTGATCCTAAAAAAACCACAATGTTTATCCAGTCAATGGTGCCAGAGATTGCTGAGCTCACGGTTTATTTTCTCAATCTTGTCACACTCGCACGACTCAAACGCAATCCGACAGTTAAAAGTGAAATGAAAGATAAGGGTTTTGACGAAGATGTGCCGGCTGGTTTTTTAATGCATCCAATTTCGCAGGCTGCCGATATTTTGGCATTCAAAGCCAGTGTTATTCCGGTGGGAGAAGATCAAGTTCCTAATATCGAGCAAGCCAATGAAATTGTCGATAAGTTCAATCGTTTCTATGGGGCGGACGGTGATGTTTTTGAACGCATCATACCGGTGGTTGGGGAAACAGCTCGTCTCATTGGAATCGATGGCAATGCCAAGATGTCGAAGTCACTCAACAATGGTATTTTTCTTTCCGATGATGAGGACACTATTCGAGCAAAAGTAAAAATGATGTACACCGATCCTGGACATATACACAAAGAAGATCCAGGTAAAGTCGAAGGCAATGTCGTCTTCAGCTATTTGGATATATTTGATCCAGATAAAAAAGCTGTCACCGATTTGAAAAAGCAATACGAGAAAGGCGGCCTGGGCGATGTTGAAATAAAAGAGCGACTCTCAGTGATTTTGTGCGACACATTTCAAGAATTCCGTATTCGCCGTACTCGTTTGGAGAATAGTAGAGAAGAAGTTATGAAGGTACTCGAAATCGGTACTGAGAGGGCGCGTGAAGTTGCTCGCGAAACTATGCGAGAGGTGAGGAAGGCAATGAGGATTGACTATTAGACGACTTGAGATACAGTTAAGAAAATCGTCGACAATGAAAAAAATACACCCCAATGCCTGGGTATTTACGATACTCACTGGGCTATGCTTCGGCTATGCATTGTACTGCTATGCTGTGTATGGAGACATCCTGATCTTCAATCAAAACTGGAGAGAAATTACTCTTTTTATCACTTCAATTTCTCTATTATTTTGGAGTAATGTCTCTATCTCTAGACTCAAGTTGTTAAATGCCAGAACAATCTGGTTTTGCTTGGTAGACTGCTTTCTTTTTTTCGCCAATATTTTTGTCGCAGGTATTATTGCAAAAATTTGGCTAGCTGAATTTTCAGTCAGCATAAATATTTGGGGAGTGCTACTTTTTGGCATTATTTGGATTTGTGCAAATGCATACGCGATGCGAAGGAGATTGTCTACTGAAACTCGAATTAAAATGCAAAACCACCCCTAGGTGGTTTTTTTTTGACAAAAATAAATAGAGATGGTAGGGTAAAGAAAAATTAATAAATGAAAAAAATCATACTGCAACTATTTACTTTTATCCTCGTAGCTTATTTATTGGAAATGAGGAGCCAAGAAATTTATAATCACATGGGACTTGGAATTTTCCTTGCGTTCATGGTTCCGATTGTCTTGGAATTGAACTTACTATTACTTGGATTTGGTATCGATATTAGGAAGAACAATATTTGGTGGGTTACTGCTTTCAAAATGATTGGAATTTGTTTCCTAAATATAGGTTCATCTGGTTTCGTGATTGCAAATTTATTGCTGTTAATTTTGCGCTTCAATGTGATGAGCGTCGATTTAGAATTTATTCTTTCACTTTCTCTGCTCTTTGGATTAATCTGGCATATTATTACCGTTCAGATTGTCAATTCAAGCAACCGCAAATTGATTGTAAAGAAATGATATCAAAAAAACAAAGGCTTAACGGCCTTTTTTTATTTTATTCTTCCTTTTTCTTTTTCGCAAAACCGCGAGCTTTCTTTGGTTCTTTCAAGATTTCAAGTGCGCGATCGAGTTCAATTTCAAAAACATCATCTTTTTTGAGTGAACGGAAATCGCCGTCGTGCACGATGTATGGTCCAAAGCGACCCTTGTTGGCAGAAATATCTTTGCCGGTGTCGGGGTGTTGTCCGAGTACGCGTGGCAGTGATAAATAGAGAAGTGCATCTTGGACAGTAACTTCAGTTGGATTTTTTTCTTTTGGAATGGAAGCCATGCGAGGCTTAGCTGTGACAACTGGCTCTGAAAATCCAGCTTCAATTTTCCCAGTCTCCTCATTTACCTTAGCCTCCATTTTTTTGACGGTTTTTTTACTCGCGCGTTTCTTCGGACCTTTGGCCATAATGCCGAGCTGTACATACGGACCAAATCTGCCTGTTTTGACGAAAATCGGTAGACCAGTTGTCGGATCACTGCCGATAGGCTCGTCGCTTTTTATCTCCAAACCTTCGAGAGTGAGCGCACCATCGCAGTCAGGGTATCGTGAGCACGACAAGAATTTGCCACCGCGACCGAGCTTGATAACCATCGAGCTTCCGCACTTAGGACATTTATATTTTTCATCAGCGTCGCCGAGGTTGGTGGCTTTTGCCAGCTTATCTTTTTCCTTTATTTCTTTTTGAAATGGACCATAGAAATCCCTAAGTGTTTTTTCATATTCACGGTCGCCGTTCGCGATGTCATCGAGCTCAGATTCCATTTCTGCAGTAAATGTGTCGGAAATATACGTTGGAAAATTTTCTTCGAGAAATCCAGAAACAACTTCGCCAGTATCAGTCGGCTTGAGGGCGCGACCTTCTTTTTCTACATAGCCACGATCTTCGAGAGTGGAAATAATACTCGCATAAGTAGAAGGGCGTCCGATACCGCGTTCTTCAAGTGCTTTGACTAGGGCAGCCTCGGAGTATCGCGCAGGTGGTTCAGTCTGTTTTTCGTTCGAGCGAATGTCGAGCAAATTGAGCGGATCATTTGCTGAAACTTTTGGAAGTTCTACGTCTTCGCCACGCGCATCAGGATCGGCCTTGAGCCAGCCATCAAAAAGTACACGTGAGCCGTTCGCACCAAAGTCAGGAATTTTTTCGCTCTTATCTTTCGCCGAAATGTTGGCCGTGATTTTGGTACGCAAAATCTTAGCATCAGCCATTTGACTACTGACTGTGCGTGACCAAATCAAGCTATAGAGTTTCTTCTGCTCTTCATTCATGCCGGCGTTTATCTTGTCAAAATGCGTCGGACGAATTGCTTCGTGAGCTTCTTGCGCATTTTTAACTTTGGTCTTGAAAGTACGGACTTCGAGGTAGTCCTTGCCGTACATTTTTTCAACTTGTTTTGAAATCTGCGCTACGGATTGCGCGGAAAGTGTTGTCGAGTCAGTACGCATGTAGGTGATGTGACCGGCTTCGTAGAGTCGTTGCGCGACTTGCATTGTGCGCTTTGGAGAAAAGCCGAGACGAGAGCTCGCTGTTTGTTGGAGTGTCGAAGTAGTAAACGGCGCTTTTGGTGTGCGCTTGGCTTCGGTTTCTTTGACATCGACAACATGCCAGTCATTGGCTTTACCAGCTTTTAAAATTCTATCGGATTCTTTTTGCGTGCTCGGATTCTCCCCGCAAGTGAAAGTCACCTTTTCTTTTTTGCCTTTTGTGCTTTTCCCATCAGTTTCCAAATCTGCTTCGAGTACAAAATATGTTATCGGAATAAATGCGCGGATTTCCCGCTCGCGCTCCATGATAAGCCGCAACGCAGGGGACTGCACGCGTCCAGCAGACAAACCGTAGCGAACTTTTTTCCAAATAATTCCCGAGAGATCGTAGCCGACGAGACGGTCGAGTACGCGACGAGCTTCTTGCGCCCTAACCAATTTTTCATCAATATCACGTGGATTCTTCAGAGCTTCTTGTACGGCTTCTTTGGTGATTTCGTGAAAGGCCACTCGCTTGATCGGTACTTTGATTTTTTTCTCGCCTTTCGCCGTGTGTTCGAGGAGCTCTTTGAGGTGCCAAGAAATAGCTTCACCTTCGCGGTCAGGGTCGGTTGCTAGGATAATTTCCTTGGCTTTTTCTGCATAGCCACGCAACTCTTCTACTATATGCGCTTTGCCTTTTGAAATTTCATAGTGAGGAACGAAACCTGCAGGAATATCTATGGCGGTTTTGTTTGATTTTGGCAAATCACGAATATGCCCGACTGATGCGCGGACTTTATATTCGCCTTCGAGATATTTCTCGATTGTCTTGGCTTTTGACGGTGATTCGACGATTAACAATTTCATATGCATGGCAAGTATTACATGAAAACAATTTTTAAAGCAAATCTGGGTTAATTTTTAATCAATTTAAATTAAAAAAATAATTCCGTTTTCTTCGCGAATGATGCTCTTTATTTCAAGCATGGTGAGCATCATATTGAAGTCGGCGACAGGTATGGAAAGTTTGCGGATAAGTTCGTCACGCGATAGCGGTTCGATGAGAAAAGACAGCAGTCGTTTTTCTCCTACACTGAGGTCGCTACGTTCATGAAGAGGCAACAGAGTCGCATCTTCAGAACGCGCAAAACCGAGTGCCTCGCGCAAATCATCGGCGCAGGTAATGGGCGTCGCGCCAAGCCGAAGAAATTGGTTGGCACCCTTGCTCATTGGACTGTTGATATTGCCTGGCACAACCAAAAGGTCTCTGTTGTAGTCAACTGTCAGTTTTGCTGTGATAAGTGTGCCAGACTTTTCTCCAGCTTCTGGTATGAGCACGGCATGACTGATACCAGCGACCAGCCTGTTGCGTTGCGGGAAAAAGTAGTCAACGGCTTTTTCATGAGGCTTAAATTCACTGATGAGCATGCCATCATTTTCCAAAATCCGCTCGGCAAGTTTTCTGTGCGCTGCCGGATAAATAACATTTGCATCGAGCCCAGAGCCCGGGAAAGCGATTGTCGGCAAATCAGCCTCGAGCGCAGCTTCGTGGGCAATAGAATCGATGCCGTGCGCCAAACCAGACACGACCACAACCGGCAGTCCACGCAGTGACAATATAAGAGAGTGCGTAGTTTCGCGACCGTAGCTAGTATGCTTGCGCGGACCGACAACGGTGAGGACTTTCTTGCCCGTGAGATCGACAAAGCCACGAGCGTAGAGTTCCTTGGGCGGATGGGGGATTTCAAGCAGACGAGCAGGGAAATCGGTTTTTGGGATTCGGTAGAGTGGGAGCATTTGCCTATTCTATATATGCAGCATGAAGGAAGGATTAAGGAAAGATAAAAAAAGTATAATTTGCTATAATCGCCCTATGGAAAATTCTCCTGCAAAACCGCTCTATATTATTGGGATGAGTCCCGGCAATAGTTATTTTAAAGATGAGGAAATTAAATATTTACTTAAGACTACTGTTGAGAAACACGGGAGAGTGGTAGTTATGATTGCAGATGTGCCAGCTGTTTCTACCTATATAGCTTTGGGATATAAGGAAAATATTGCTCGTAGAGAAAAAGCTATGCCACAAGGTAATCTTTTGAGAAATAAAACAAAGCGGGCAATGGTTCAGCTTGGTTATGATGATACTCAGGTCATTATTGTTGATTGGATGAAAGAGGTCGAGTCAAATACTGATTACCAAAGAGAATATAAGAAAATAAAAGATTTATATGAAAGTAATGTGCAATTCAATAAAGATTCTGATACTACAACGTTACAGGTTCTCGAAGGGTCAAAAAGAGCATTCAACGATATCAGCCAAGCAACAAAAATTGCTGTTCATTACCTTCTTTCCGAAATAGCATTTATAGAATGGGTTCCACAGTTTTTTAAAGTATCAAAGATTGTTTACATTTACCATAAAAATTGGTCAATATTCGAAAATTACATTGCTGGGAAATATGACGGTATTTCAAAAAAACATCTCGATTTTCGGCTTCTTGAGAATCCGTGGGAAACATACAAATCTCGCTGGGGTGCGGAAGATGAGGAAAATAATTCTTACACAACTGGCTTGGAAAGAGTTGAAAAAACAAAAGTACTTCGTGTAGCTTTTTCGAATTATCCACCAGCACTTATGTACAATCATGAGGACGATGCTTTTTTTGGTATCTTCTATGAGGTGGTTGTAGCTATTGCGAAAAAATATGGTTGGGAAATTAAGTGGAGTGAAGAAACAGGTTACGGCGTCATTATCGATGGATTAGAGCATAATCGATTTGATATTTTTGGTAGCACGGTTTGGCCGACACCTGAACGCAAACAAAAAGCTTCTTTTTCGGTATCCCTTTATACTAGTAAGGCTTATATTTGGTCTTTACCCGGTTTTGATTACGAAAACAGGAAAGACAGCCCTGACCTACGAGTTGTAATTAAAGAGAATGATATTTCTCATTCAATAGCAGTAGCTGATTTTCCAAATGCTCGGTTGGTGTACGTCCCCCAACTTTCTGATCCTCAAGACTTGCTTCAATTTGTAACAGAAGACAAGGGCGATATTACTTTCGTTGAGCCTTACTTGGCTGAACAGTTCATGAAGAAAACTGGCGCCAAGCTTGTTCAGGCAAACAATATTCCTATTAGGACTTACGATAATACTTTTGTTTTTAAAAAAGATGATCAATCATTGAAAGTGCTTTTCGATAAAGAAATAGTAGAAATGATGCAAAAAGGAATAATACAAGAACTTATTAATAAATATACAGGGAACACTGAAACCTTCTCTTAACTAGCTTTTTTGCCAATTCCTCATTTTTTGCTACTATTACTGCACATATGCTCGACATCAAATTCATTCGCGAAAATGCCGATATCGTCAAAGAAGCCGCTCGCAAGAAGCGGGTGAAAGTTGATATTGATGCGCTCATCAAAATTGACGATGAACGTCGTGACCTCATGCAAAAAGCCGATGAGCTTCGTGCTGAGCAAAATAAAATGTCGGGAAGCATTTCTCGCGAAAAAGACCAAAAGGCTCGCGAACAGATGATTATGGAGATGACGACCGTTAAAAATGATTTAGGAAAAATTGAGGAGAATTTGAAGCCGATAATGCTAGAGTGGAAAAAGCTCATGCTCGAAGTACCAAATGTGCCCGATATGAGTGTGCCGGAAGGCGACAGTGATGCTGGTAATGTCGAAGTGAAAGTTGTTGGTGAGAAGCCGCAATTTTCTTTCAAACCGAAAGACCATATTGAACTGCTCGAAAAACTTGATTACGTCGATTTTGAGCGTGGCAGTAAAGTTTCTGGTTTTCGTGGCTACTTCCTCAAGGGCGGCATGACCAAACTTTCTTTTGCACTCTGGCAGTATTTCCTCGAGAAAATTGTGGCAAAAGGCTACGAACCAATGATTGTGCCGTCTCTCGTGCGACCGGAATTGCTCTATGGTTCAGGCTACTTGCCACAAGGCGAAGAAGATCTCTATAAAACTCAGGACGGTGAATATTTTGCCGGTACCGGTGAAGTAGCAACTATGGGAATGTATGCAGATGAAATTATACCGCTTGAAAAATTGCCATTGAAAATGGTTTCGTTTTCTCCGTGCTTTCGTCGCGAAGCGGGAAGTCATGGCAAAGATGTCAAAGGTCTCATTCGCGTCCACGAATTCTTCAAGCTTGAAATGGTCATTCTCTGCGAAGCTGAACATGAACAGTCGGTAAAATTCCACGAAGAACTTCTCGCAAATGTCGAAGAACTCATACAGGATCTCAAACTCCATTACCATGTTGTGCTCAATTGCGGTGGTGACATTGGTCTCGGTCAGGTGAAAAAGTATGATCTCGAAGCTTGGATTCCAAGTCAGGAAAAATATCGCGAAACACATTCAGCTTCGTACTTCCACGATTTTCAGTCTCGTCGCCTCAACATCCGTTACCGTGACAAAGAAGGCAAACCTCGTTACGTCCACTCGCTCAACAATACGCTCGTGGCAACACCGCGCATCCTTACTGCAATCGTGGAAAACTACCAAACCGAAGATGGCAAAATCCGTGTGCCTGAAGTTCTCAAAAAATATCTCAATACTGAATTTCTCTAATATGCACCATATATAGTTATGTCATCGCAGAAAAAACCGTTCGTCTCGGATAAATTGGCAAAGCATCGCAAGAATGTTGCTCGTGCGAGGCGAATCTTGATGTTCATTATCCTTGCTCTTATTCTTGGTGGTGCGAGCTTTTTTACCTACGCCAATACATTCCAAATACATACTGTGCTTGTCAACGGCGCAAAAGCCGTTTCTCCTGATGAAATCAAGCTCGCGGCAGAAAATGGCATCTCCGGCAATAATGTGATTGTTCCCAATCGCAATGTTTTTCTTTACCCGAGAAATGCGCTCAAAGCTTCGATCGCTTCGGCTTTTCCTCGACTCGACACAATTGCTGTCGATGTAAAAAACGAAGTGCTTCTAATCACTGTGACAGAACGCGAACCGGCTTACCTTTGGTGTGGCGAATCCATCCCGACAAATCGCCAAGAATCTTTCGCTTCAGCATGCTACTTCGTTGACGCTAAGGGGTTTATCTTTTCCACGGCACCACAATTTAGTGATGCAGTTTATTCCAAAATATATACGACGCTTGCGAACGCGACAGAGCCTGTCGGGCAATTTGCCATGGATGCCGATGTCCTCGCACGCGTCTCTCTTTTTGCCAAAGAAATAGAAACGCCAACATTCAAACCTTCGGCTTTTTCCGTGACAGCTGACGGTGATGCGCTCATTTTCCTCTATCGCGACAGTGCCGTTATGCCGGAAGTGCGCTTGAATCCAAAACACGACGCACTCACCGATGTCGCCGGCTTCAAAACGGCAGTTTCCTCAGAGCCACTCAAGAGCAAGCTCACAAAGTCTTTCGCAAATCTCGAATACATTGACGTTCGCTTTGCAAACAAGGTATTTTACAAGTTCCATGATGAAGCAAACACCCAACAAGCTGATGAATCAAAAAAACAATAATGCTACGAAGAGTAATTTTTGGCAGACAATAAAGGATAGCCATCCCAAAGGCAATCCATTCTTCGTGCTTGCGCCAATGGCAGATGTGACTGATGCGGCTTTTCGGAGAATTGTCACCAAGCACGGCAAGCCCGATGTGCTCTGGACCGAATTCGTTTCGGCAGATGGTCTCATGCTCGGTGGGAGAGAGCACCTTTTACGTGACCTTTTATTTACCGAAGAAGAGCGTCCAATTGTCGCGCAGCTCTTTGGTGCAAATCCGACAACAATGCGAGCTGCTGCAAAACTCTGCACTGAGCTTGGTTTTGATGGTATTGACATCAACATGGGTTGCCCGGATCGCTCGATAGAAAAGCAAGGTGCTGGTGCAGCGACAATTAAAACGCCTGATGTTGCGGTGCAAATCATTCGCGCGGCAAAAGAGGGAATACAAGATGCGGTTAGCGAAGCCGTTGCGAATGGAAATACGCAAGGAAAAATAATTGGCAATATTCCACTCTCAGTCAAAACACGCATCGGCTACTTCAAGAATGAAATCGAAACCTGGTTGCCGGTGTTGCTCGCTGAAAATCTTGCGGCAATTACTATTCACTGTCGCACCCGCAAAGAAATGTCAAAAGTCCCAGCGAGGTGGGAGCATATTCGTGAAGTAACCGCGCTCCGCGACAAGATCGCACCAGAGACACTCATTATCGGCAATGGTGATGTGCGCGATATTGCACATGGCAGGGAACTGGCACTACAGCATGGCGCAGATGGTGTCATGATTGGGCGTTCTATTTTTGGCAATCCTTGGCTTTTCTCTGAGCTTACAAATCGAGATGAAAAGAAGGTGAAGAAACTATCAATTTTTAAAAAAGTAATGCTCGACGTATCCGATGCAGTTGCGAAACTGCTACAAAACCTCTTCGGCGTCAAAAATCGCTACTGGCTCCGCGCAACACAAGAATTTTCAGAAACAGAAAAACTCAGTGTCCTTGTCGAGCATTGCGAACTTTTCGAACAGCTGCTCGGCGGTACAAACCCGCATGCCAAAAACTTCGCCATCATGAAAAAACATTTTAAAGCCTATGTACATGGTTGGCCTGGCGCCAAAGAATTGCGGGTAGAGCTAATGTCAGCCACCAATTCTGCTGACGTTGCGCGAATTATCAATAATTCGAAATAACCTCTTGGATAATAATTTGACAATATTGCCTGTGTTGTGTATAGTAGAAAAAAATCACACTCTTTAAAAAAATAACTATGGCAACTAAAAAAAAGACGAACATCTTCTTCACCATTGTGACGACGGTAATTATTGTTTTCCAAGTTCTGAATGTAAAAATTGTAAAATCAGAGACGCTCGAAGAGCACATGCTCAGGAAAAAAAGCAGGCATGAAAAAATAGCTTTTGGTGCTGGTAGTGGTATTGGCCCTGTGAAGTGGAGCGCATTTGCTCAACTCAACATTGGCGAGGTTTCCAACATGTGCAGTATGTACTTGTCGACCTCATGTGAAGGCCCACGTCGAGGATTTACCCCAGAAGACGAAGCCAAAAATTCCAAAGTTACCACAGCAGACCTAATTCTCAGCATGTATGTTTCCAAGTGGAATTCGCATTTCCGTGGAACTGGCATCGGTGGATTCTTGGGAATTGGTTTTGCCGAGCCTAGCTATGGCAATAGACCTTGGGATTATGGTATTCAAATGCAATTGGCGTATGCCTTTTATGGCGGGAAATACTTTGCGATTTCTTTCTTTACACAAGGAAGCCGAGCATTTATCTTTACCTCACAAGACAAACATGGTGGACTATACCAATCAAATACCAATAGTTCTTGGCTTCTCAAGTATGGTGCCAGGATTGCATTCTAAACTTTGTATTTACGCATTACTTCAAAATTCCCCAAACGGGAATTTTTTTTGCGAAATATCGTCCAAGCTAACGTCGCTGGCAAATTTTTGCTATACTCGTCCCATGACAGAAATTATTTCTCTCTATCGCAAATATCGCCCAGCTGATTGGTCACAAGTTCGCGGGCAAGACCACATTGTCAAAGTGCTCGAAGGCTCGATTACAAACGGCAAAATTGCACATGCATACCTTTTCTCCGGTTCGCGTGGCACAGGCAAAACATCGGTCGCGCGGATTTTGGCAAAAGCGCTCGGCACGTCTGACAATGATATTTATGAAATGGACGCCGCATCCAACCGTGGTGTCGACGACATTCGCGAATTGCGCGAGTCGATCATGACGTTGCCGTTCGAATCAAAATACAAAGTCTACATCATCGACGAAGTCCACATGCTCACCAAAGAAGCTTGGGCCGCCCTCCTCAAGACACTCGAAGAGCCACCAGCACATGCGATTTTTATTATGGCGACGACGGAGCGCAACAAAGTACCCGACACTATCCAGTCACGCAGTCAGGTTTTTGATTTCAAAAAACCAACGCCGGCAATGCTCGAAGAAATGATTGCTGAAGTTGCAGAGAAAGAAGGGAAGTCGTTGCCGAGAGAATCCGCACACCTTATTTCTCTCCTCGGTGATGGATCGTTCCGTGACAGTTACAGTATTTTGCAAAAAGCCATTTCGTACAGCAAAGATAAAAAGATTGATCCCGAAGAAGTGATTCTGGTCACAGGTGCGCCGTCGAATATGCTGCTCCGAAGTGTGCTTGAGGGAATTGAAAAGCGCGATATCGGTACGATTTCCGTTGCTCTCCGCGAAGCTGAGAAAAATGGCGCCGACATTTCTATTTTCATGAAAATGTTGCTGGGCAAACTTCGCAC
This sequence comes from Candidatus Parcubacteria bacterium, assembly GCA_039795715.1. Taxonomy (GTDB): domain Bacteria; phylum Patescibacteriota; class Minisyncoccia; order Phycocordibacterales; family UBA9973; genus JAGOSA01. The sequence continues at coordinate 26,192 of JBDKLD010000061.1, forward strand.
CGCATTACTCATTCGCTACGCCACGACCGAACGCAAACGCATCGCAGAGGAAGCTGGAGAGGACGAAAGCGCGTACCTTGTCGCTTTTGAAAAATCCGCCGGCAAAACGCTCAATTCTGCGTTGCTCGTTGCATTACTCGAAGCCTCGCTTCAGATACATGAGTCACCGATCAAAACTTTACCGATTGAGTTGGCTTTTATTAAGTGTTTCGGTGAGGAAAAATAATTCCTTAATTAAATCTTATATAATTTTTTATACCAGTAAGGTAAAATATACCTATGCAGGCAAAAGAATTGGAAAAACAAAAAGCAATAGAATTGCGAAGAAACGGAAAAACTTATTCCGAAATTCTGCAGGTAATTCCTGTTGCTAAGTCAACATTGTCTAATTGGCTAAGAGAAGTTGGTATCGCAAAAGAACAGAAGCAACATTTTACAGAAAAGAAGCGTCTCTCGGGGTTAAGAGGAGGTAAAGCAAGAAGAATTCAACGTCTCAATAAACAAAAACAGATTTTTGATATCTCGAAAAGGGAAATTGGTAAGATAAGTGATCGTGAGCTTTTCTTGATCGGCACAACTCTTTATTGGGCTGAAGGATCCAAAGAAAAAGCAAAGTACCCGGGTAGTCGAGTGCTATTTAGTAATATGGATTCATCTATGATCGAGGTGTTTCTTGTTTGGCTAAAGAGAATAGCCAAAATACCCGAAAATATGATAGCATTCGACGTATACCTCCACGAAAACCATGCTTTTCGTGCCCGTGAGGTACTTCCTATTGGCAGAAAGTCACAGGTTTTACAAATACAGAGAAGTACGTTATTTACTTTAAGAAAAATAAACCAAAGCCGACAAATAGAAAAAATATTGGTGCTGAAAGTTATTTTGGTCTTATAAGAGTAAAAGTAAAAGAAAGTTCAACTCTATTGAGGCAAATTAATGCTTGGAAGCAAGGAATAGCAGAAGCAGTGCAAAAGTAAGGTAATTGGGAGATCGTCTAACGGTCGGACAGCCGCCTTTGAAGCGGTCAATCTAGGTTCGATTCCTAGTCTCCCAGCATACACATTTATAAATATGCAACAATTTATAAAAAATTAATAATATGAAAATAGACCTACAAATACATTCAAACCATTCAGATGGACATGAATCTCCGGAAGAGATAATTATTTTAGCAAAAGAGGGAAATCTCGATGTGATTGCAATTACTGACCATGACATCGTGTCAGGCATTTCAGAGACCAAAGATGCTGGAAACAAAAATAATATCAAAGTTATTCCTGGGGTAGAAATTACAACAGGTTATCGCGGCCAGCCAATTCATGTGCTGGGGTACCAGATTGATACGACCAATCCAGAACTCGTAGAGTTTTTACATTACGTAAATGATTACAGACAAAAACACTTTGTTTCCATGATTCCACAAGTGAACAATAATCTTGCGGAAAAAGGAATGGAAACTATTAACGTAGAGGATTACAAAAATAAGGCCCCCAAATACTACAGTATTCCAGGTATCGCTCTATTTCTCTACGAGCAGAAAATTGTTGAAGGAAGAAACGATGGCTTTGCGTACATTGGCGGAGTTGCAGACGTGGCTCCAACGATTGAGCCAAAAGAGGCTTTTGCTA
>JBDKLD010000062.1:0-3784 GCA_039795715.1 Candidatus Parcubacteria bacterium
TTCTCGCAAGAGTCCGATCGTCGCTTGTACCACGCCTTACTATTTCTTTGAAGCTTTAGGCAGAGAAGAATTACCTCATGCGCTTGTTATTGATGAAGTCCATAAATGGGCTGACTCGATCCGTGGCATGATGAAGTATCAGATCAGTGATGTCACCCTTGAGCAATTTTGGGTACTCCTCACCAGTATTGATTGCCGTACTGAAGCAAAACACATTCGTGATTTTTGCGATACGATGATGGATATTCTCCGTCAGTATCAGGCCGGCAAGAGAACTAGCCTTATTGAAGATGATGACTTGCGTACTATGCTCAAGATATTACTTCGCATCAAGCGCAGTAATGTTGATGACAAAATTTGCAAAGCGATTTCTGAGAAAAAAATTGATCGCAAGGCTGACAGGGAACTCCTGCTTGCACTCGACCAATTTACTGGCTCGCTCTACAAGTATGTGAAGTCTCTGGAATTTGCTCTCGAAAACAAAGAGCGTAAACCATTAACCTATGTTTTTGGTCACTGGGACAGAAAGCTTGAAGAAGGCAAGAAAGCTCAATTCGTACTCACGATCTGCAGCTATTCCGTTTCCGGACTAACGCGGAAAAAGTTGCTTCCCGAAACACGCTTGGCAATGTCTGCCACGATCGGCGCTGACTCCAAGATAATGATGAATGAAACCGGAATTGAAGGTACATTTATCGATCTTGACTCTGATTTTCCCATCGAGAATACCATAGTATGCATTCCAACAGATGTCGCAGATCTATCGGTGAAAGGCATGAGGCGCAATGACAAAAATCGCGCCTTTCGCCAAATGCTCCGCGGTGTCCATGCTGGCAAAAAGAAAGGCATCAGATCGCTCATTATCGTCGTATCAGAGGACGAGCGAAAAAAAGTGCTTGAGTTCGCCGCAGAAGAAGACGTTTTCGCTATGAGTTATGGTGATGAACTAAATGCTCGTGAAGCAGTGAGACTGTTTCGTGAAGGTCATGGTGACGTGCTCGTCGGTACTGAAGCGCAGTATGGCGAAGGTATTGATCTACCCAATGGTTGTGCTGGCTTTACTTTTTATTTGCGTCCTGGATATCCTTCACCGGATGATCCACAAGCGCAATTTGAAGAGCGAAGACTTGGTAATGCACGCTGGGCACTGTGGACTTGGAGAGTCATTCAGAAAATGCTCCAAGCTCGCGGCCGAACCATTCGTTCTGTGACTGATAGTGGATGTATCTTTCTGATGTCAAAACAATTTAAACGTTTTACTTATGCAGGGTTACCAAAATGGCTCAAAGGCGCATATGTCTATACAAAAACGTTTGATGAATGTGTAAAAGATGGCATAAAATTATTAAATAAATAGCAACCAGGTATCGTACAGCAGGGAACGGTCAAGTATTGTATGGTAGCCTAATGCGCAGCTATGGGGCGAAGGTTTTCGGACCTTCGCCACTTTTTTCAAGTGTCTGAATTAATTCTCGAACATTTGTAGAAGTATCATAGCTAGTTGCAGTATCGAGGGGTAAACTCTACTATTGCATTGTCCACTGCCGTGGAGTAGTGTACGCGGCGAAGATAGCAATATCTTCGCCATTCTTATAGAAATATTAATTTCCGCAATAATTTTTTTTGGAGTGAAGCGTTCTGTGGCCACGTCACGTATCGTGACGTAGGGCGACCTAAAGTTGGCTAATGTAAGGGGCATCCTGAGAATGGATGCCTTTATTTATTGCCTTTATTGCATTTTTCCCGCAAATCCGTATACTAGCTCTATGGTAGTCCGAATGAGACATACGCGCTCTCACACGCGCAATCGCCGATCCCACCATGCCCTCAAGGGCATGCCAATTGCCGTGGATGGCAAGACGGGTACGCCGCACCTTCGTCACCGCGCAAGCCTCACTACGGGCGTGTACCGCGGTCGTCAGGTTATCGACGTCATGAAGCGAGTCGAGAAGAAGACCGCCAAGAAAACTACAAAGAAAACTGCAAAGAAAAAGTAGTAGAAGTTAGAAGGAAAATAAACTGTTCATTTCAAAAATATGGCCCATAGACATCTTTCAAGATCCATCGTTCTCCAATCACTCTTTGAGTGGGATTTTCGTAAGGTGCCGGATGACGGCATAGACGACGTAGTCGCGCGCGACATAAAGGAATACGGACCAGGCCTCGAAGACGATGCCTTTATTCTGGCGCTTGCGACTGACGTTTTGCGACATCGTACTGTTGTAGACGACATTATTACCAAAGCCGCACCTGACTGGCCTTTGGAAAAAATAAATGTTGTTGACCGCAATATTCTCCGTATGGGACTCACTGAGCTACTCTTTGGAGACAGAACACAAGTTCCGCCAAAAGTCGCTATTAACGAAGCTATTGAACTCGCAAAAAGTTTCGGCGGTGAAAATTCTTCCAAGTTTATCAATGGTGTTCTCGGTGCAGTCTACAAAGAAATCGGCGAACCCGGCAAAGATGAAGTCTCCAAGCGCAAAAAGGACGAGCCTGTCGACATAGAATCTCTACCGATTGAGAAAAAAGTTGGCGCTGTTGTTTACACATTGCATGAAGGTATGATTTACCTAGCGCTCGTTCACGATATCTTCGGATATTGGACTTTGTCCAAAGGCAGTCTCGAAGATGGAGAAACACCAGAAGACGGCATCGTGCGCGACATCCAAGAAGAGATTGGTTTGCCACTCGTCGTCAAAACTGTGCTCGGCGAAAACGAGTACATCGCCTCACATCCAGAGAAAGGCAAGATCCGAAAGCAAGTTACATACTTCCTAGGTGAAGCGCCATTTCAGTCGCTCGCGCTTGAGCAAAAAGACGGTCTCACGGATGCCAAATGGTTTCCGGTGACCGAAGTTCCGAACCTCACCACCTACGATGATACTGTGGCAATGATTCAAAAGTCAGTCGAATTCATAACTAATCAAAATTAATATGCCAGACTTTCCATCGTTTGAAAATGCTATCGGTGTTCATTTTAAGAACCGAGAGCTCTTAACTCAAGCTTTTATCCATCGCTCATACATCAATGAAAACCCGAACACTGGGCTCTTTCATAATGAACGCTTCGAGTTTCTCGGCGATGCGGTTCTTGAGCTCGCCATCACGCGTTTCTTGTTCGACAAGTATCCGAATGTCACCGAAGGCGAACTCACTAGCTACCGTTCAGCGCTTGTGAATGCTGTCATTATTTCAGAAGTTGCATCTGAGCTCGGCATGAATGAATTCTTGCTCTTGTCGAAAGGCGAGCAGAAAGATACAGGTAAAGCTCGACAGTACATTCTCGCAAATACGTACGAAGCCGTCGTCGGTGCAATTTACCTCGACAGTGGTTACGATGTTGCCGCGCAATTTATTCTCAAAACACTTGCCGGACGCATCGACGAAATCGTCAAAAAGAAACTCTGGCGCGATGCCAAAAGTTACATTCAGGAAATGGCGCAGGAGCACTGCTCTCTTACACCTGCTTACAGAGTCATGAAAGAAACTGGTCCCGATCACGACAAGCAATTTACTGTCGGTATTTTCTTTGGTAGCGAGCACGTTGCGAGTGGAAAAGGGAAGTCAAAACAGGAAGCTGAAACTGCGGCAGCTGAAGGCGCGCTTGAGAAAAAGGGGTGGAGGGAGTAGATAAGATAATTTAAGAAAACCCTTAGTTTGCGAGGGTTTTTCATAGGTTCAACAAGTAATTGCAACACTTGATAAAATTCAAGTGTATGAAATTCAAACATTTTTCAATTGAGGAACGCGAAAAAATCCAAGTGTTGCTTTGGCAAAAAGC
>JBDKLD010000063.1:0-4007 GCA_039795715.1 Candidatus Parcubacteria bacterium
CAACATCCTCACTATCTTCAAATTCCATATCTTCGTCTTCGACACCGCGACGCTTGCGCGACTTTTCAATAATCACAGAGAGGAAGGCATTGCCTCCGCCGAACATTAGCGCAAAGAATTTTTGAAATTCTTTATTAATTTTATCAATGCCGGTTTTAAATTCGACATCAAGCTTATCTTTAAGCTCACTAATCATAGCTTCGAGCGATTTCATGGCGAGATTTACATCTTCGAGTTCGTGCGTGAGGAAACTATCTCGTTCGGCGACTTCATCATGTTCCTTGAGCACATCGCCTGCACCGCCAATACCGGCTTCTTCAAGCTTGATTTTGATGCGCTCAATTTTCTTACGGCGATCTTCTTGGAGAGAACGGTCTTCTTCCGCAGAATGCGGGCCGACAACCTGATGCTCACCTTGCTCGCTACCACGAAGCATGTGAACACCGAGAAGTGCTGCGGCTTCACGCATTTCTTGTTCAAAATCAGATTTTGTCTTGAGGAGCGCATTTTGTCGAAAAGATAATTTTTCCAGTTCAGATTCGAGACGATTCTTCTCCATCAAAAATTCATAGCGCTTGCCTTCTTTTTGACGACGCTCGCGATCTTCTTCTTCATGCTTTTTCTTGGCAGTTTCTTCGCGATGCTTGAGATCTGTTTCCTTGTCCTCAATTTCTTCAAGTGCCTCTTCTATGGCATCTTTTTCTGACATGAGTTTTTGCAATTTGTCTTCTGAAGAATCATCAGCTCCTGCACCACTACTACTGTCATGCTCCCTACCGTCCTTGCTCACATACGTCTGGCGAAATTGTCCAACTGCGGTCTGCATTTTTTTGAGTGTGGGAATTATTTCATGAATGTTTGTTTGAGAAAGCACAAAAGTGATGAGCCTCTCCATTTCTGCCAAGAGATCAGAAACTCGCTCACCGGAGATAAGTTCGTTGTTTCCCTCGCCACCAACAGCTGTAGCTTTTTCGTTTTGCCTCTCGCTTTCAACTTCGAGCAAAGCTTCAATACGTCCAAGTTTACGAGAGAGCTCGTCGTAAGTGCGGCGAAGCGTTTCCCTGTCTGTCGCAATCATGTTGAGTTCGACTGGCTTCGACATTTCGCGTGTATCTTGCGAAATTTCAGAAAGATCTTTTTGTAAATCGCGGAGCTGATTGCGCAACACTCCGTCTTCTTGACTCAGTACTCTTTCCTCATAAGAAATGTACCCTTCTTCCCGACTAAGATATTCTTTATACAAATCAGCAAGTTCAGATCGGAGTGCTTCTGCTTTCTGAATTTTCTCAACTTGGCGCTTAAGGAAAGCCAGTCGTGGTGCAAGTTCGCGTTTCTGTGTGAGAACTTCCTTCATATTTTCGCGGGTTTTGATGAGTTTACGGTCGGCATCTTTGAGACGGTATTGGTAGACTTTGAGGCCAAGCGCATCTTCGATCATTTCCTTTCGGTCGCGAGAATTTGCTGAAAGCAAACGGTCGGCTTCGCCTTGGGAAATAATGTGATGACCAGACGCGCCGATGTGGACACTTGTGAGTAGTTCGAGAATATCTTTGAGGCGGACTTCAGAGCCATTGAGTAGGTATCGCGAAACACCATCGGCAAAGACTTCGCGAGTGAGTGTTATTTCATCAAAATCAATATTTGAATTTTCGCGCGCATTCTTACCAGAAGAGAGACTGCCAGCGCCTCCGCCGTTTGGAAATTTAAAAACTTTATTGCGGTTATCAAACGTAATAGTTACCGACGCTCGGTTCATTTTGCCAAGTGATTTTGAACCTTTGAAAATGAGATCACTGCCAGACTTGCCGCGCATTGATTTCATAGATTGCTCACCCAGCACAAATCGGATGGCTTCGACGACGTTTGATTTACCCGAACCATTCGGCCCGACAATAGAAGTCACTGGTCGCTCAAACGACAAAGTGCTCTTTTTGGCAAAGGATTTGAAGCCGGACAGCTCGAGGGTTTTTAGCATGATATACAGTATTTTACGGGAAAAGGAGGATATTTCAAAGGGAAATTTTGGGCATACTTGCACGAATATATTCAAGTAATGTATAATCTGCAAGTACTCGTGAACCGCAAGGTTTGTTCGGCTAGATGATATCTAAACGCCGCAAGCGAGTATAACAAAATAGTCCTTCTCACGAAGGGCTTTTTTGTTACTTTTTATTCTTCCAAACACTTAGGAACGCAATATTCCCTGTTCCGATCCTCCGTAGGATTACTGAAATTGGACTGGATATACCATCAATCTTAGCCTGTAATTCCCAGATTTCGTAGTACTTACCAAGCGGATGTGAATATTGTTCTTTTTTATAATCATAAATAACTGATGATTTCTTAATAACCGCGACTACGTAGCGAAGTAGTTGCAACTTATACAATTGCTCTTTACGATTTCTTGGCTTGCCGTGGGTATCATACCGCAAATGACGAAAGCCTTTGGAATTAAACACAACATACTCATTGAGTACGGGGCAATAGGCGGGTTTGATCATTCTATAATTATTTCGACACTTTTTCACATACCTTCTGAATTCCATGAAATAGAGTGTACCGACTTGAGATAGAGAAAAGATGAAGAAAAGTTAAAACGAAAAAGCCCCCAGATATGCCGTGACATATCAAGGGCCTCTTTCATGGTGTGCACATACCGGAATGCTCCGATACTTATAGATTATAATTTGAATTAAAGAAAAAACAAGTCTTAATTAATATTTCATTTTTTACTTTGCAGGTATTACCGTGACTTAAAAGTCCTAAGTATGATTGCAAAGTTGCGTTATTATTATGATTGAATTTTATATTCCTCAGCATCCTCCTTTTACTAATTCTTCTCAAAACCCTGTGGTTTAAAAAATGTACCCACCCAAGGAAATCAACCCCTGAAGCAAAGGTCTTGATGAAAACTTTACAAGGATGAAGCTCCAAAGAAAGTTTGTATTTGAGAAAAAGCCGAATCGCCAATAGTACTTCCTTTAGCCAAAGACATTCTGGGCTGTATGGATACTGGGGTCGGTAGCGCCCAACCGTAATCGTGCGCGTATTCACCTACTACCGAAACGATTTTAACATAAAAAAATAACCCTCGTAGTTCATACGAGGGCGAAGATTATAAACTGTCTTCAAAGTTTTTAGTGCGGAAGCGCAAAGGAAAAAGGATCTAAGAAGCCGAAGCATCAGAGGTTGAAGTGCTCTTGCGAACACCCGCGAACCACCAGTAGTCGAGCCAGACATAGCCGTAGCGGCCCACACCCACGCAGCGCTCGACACCGCGCCGGTCGAAGACCGCGCAGCAATAGTTTCCGTCTTTATCTTTCCACTGAGTCCCATTAGGATGTTCATCAGCGAAAGCAGGATCGGCTTCGTTTACTGCGGCCTGTGAATATGGGTCGGCGGGTTTGAGTCCGCGCAATTCATACTCTTTTTCCAGTTCTGAACAGCTTACCTCACGACCGATTTTGAAGAAGATAACTTCATCTTCATCTTTTTCCGCTTTCGGCATGTTTTTGACAACACTGTCAGTTACATACAGGTTTCTGCCAGTTGCTTTGAGAGCTTCTTTACAAGAACGGTCACGGTTTACTTTTACTGTACGGATGATCATATCGCCGCGAGCGTCGATACGTTTCCTCACAGCAGTAAAAATATCATCTATGAGACTATCGTCACCGAGCAGTTCCTGGAAAACGTCACTTGGCAATTCGCCATTGTGTTTTTTCAGTCGAGCGGTGATTTTCTCGTTTAATTTACCGAATTGGCCTTCGGTTGCAGGCTTAAATGGGGTCACGGTAGTTTCCATGGCGTCATTGTTTTAGAGTAGAGAACAATATTGTTCTTGCTAGTATTATAGCATATATAATAAGGTTATGTCAATATACGAAAAGGTACATTCAACCTGTTAATGCAACACTTTCATTAAATACTTCTAATGGTGTTTTCCAGCCAAGTCGTTTTCTGGGACGGTTGTTGAGAGCGTCTTCAACGACTTTAATAGTCTCATC
>JBDKLD010000064.1:0-10400 GCA_039795715.1 Candidatus Parcubacteria bacterium
CAACCTTTCCGGACAAGTTGAACTGCCTCTCTTCGTATCTTCGGCATGTTCTTGTTTGATGTGTATGGCATATGCTGGATGATATTCCAGCAAGTGGTGTGAAGCTATTGAACCTATACGGGGCTATTGACATATATCTAGTTTTCTGATATAATACAATAAACAAAATCTAAAACCAAAGAAAATGAAGACTATCTTTAGTGCCATCTTTTGCGCTTGCCTACTTACGCTTGTAAGCTGTAGTGGTCCACGAATTGTCTATTCTGTAGATGCTGAAGCATCTGGAACGATAAACCAACAATCGGAAGAGTATCCTCCGCAAAATACCCAGCCGAGCAATTGCGGTAATCAAAGTAGGTGTTATCCATACCAGACAAGTGCAGGCCCATACCGGACTACTCCAAGTAATAATAATTGGGGTGCTTCACAAAATGGATACGAACAGCAACAAGGTCCTCCTGTGCAGTACTCCGACAATTCAAACGGAGGAAATAGTCAGCGTACAACTATTTACAAACAAAGAACGAGCAGAAGCTCAAATACAAGAAATAGTACGACAAGGAGAAAGTAAAAAGAAGAAAGTACAATCACAAAACCCGTCTCGACAAGAGACGGGTTAGTTTTTTGCGAAAATTATTTTACATTTTTCTCGAGAAATTCAAATACCGCTTCGTTGGTCATGACTTGTTCGATGTAGGCGACAGCGCGATCACGGTCAGCGCCAGGGTAACGTTCAAGTAGACCTTCAACTTCTTTTCCAATTGCTTCCTCTGTAGGCGTGAGATTTTCTTGCTTACCTATTTCAAAGAGAGCGAGTTCCATGATTGCGCGTTTCTTGGCATCGACTTCAAAATCTTTCTTCATGTCGTCCTCGGTTTTGCCGATATGTTTTGCGTAGTCATCAAATGACATGCCAGCACGCTCGATAGTTTCGCGAAGTTGCAAGAGCATCTTGCCTTGTTCGGATTCGACGAGAATGTCTGGTACATCAACTTTTGTTTCGGTCGCGATGCGTTCGACAATCTTGGAGCGGTTTTTATTTTTATTCTCGATTTTTTTCTCAACTTTCAAATTGTCGCGAAGTTTGGCTTTGAATTCATCAACAGTTTCAAATGCGCCAAGTGTTTTGACAAATTCATCTGTGAGTGGAGGTAAGTCTTCGTTTTTGATTTCATTGTGGTCATGCGCTTCGTGCGGAACATTGTCTTCGTGCATTTTCTGATGCGCGCGCATTTTCTGGATGTCGATAACCGCTTTTTCAAAATCTTCATCAGTGACTTCTTCGCTTTCTTCTTTCCATTCTTCTTTCGCAATCTTTTTGTAATCAGGAAGCTTTACTTCAGGAATGACAGCGGTTTTAACGGTAAACTCGAGAGCATTGCCAGGAGCGAGTTTGGTAATCATGACTTCCGGGCGACCGATAACTTGGATTTTTTTCTCAGCAACAGTCTTGGGATACATGTCAGCGATGACGAGCTCAGCCATTTTTTCGAGAATCATCATTTCGGGCAAGTGCTTTTTGAGCACTTCCATTGGGGCTTTGCCTTTCCGGAAGCCGTCGAGCTCAAGGTCTTTGCCGAGCATTTCTACTGCTTCAGTTTCGTGGGTGACCCATGTTTCAGCCGGTACCTCGAAGAGTAGCTCAATCATCGATTTATCTATTTTGTTGGTTTTCTTTAGCATACGCCACAGTTTACGGGCGAGAGAGCTATTTGTCAAAAATTTTGCTTTTTTACTATGTTCAGGTATAGTCGGGAAAATCCTTACACAATGAAAAAAATATGTTATCGAGTTATCAATTTCTTCCAAATGGTATCTGACTGGTTTCAAGATGTCTTTGGTATAAGTAATTTTACAATTGCAAAGGCAATGATCATGTCGGCATTTATCATAGGTTTGATATCTGATCTCGGCTTTTATCGTGGTTCCTTTGATATTGGGAGTATTCTTTTTGTTATAATAATAAAAGGATTACTTTGTACATTTATTGTAAGTAAAATAAAATCTCATGAAGATTTCATAAGAAGAAATCCACAATATCAGAATTTGTATGCATATGTAATTGTTAATAAGATGTTCCCAATATTAATTTGTTTTACCCTTATTTTTGTAACGAACAGTATAAGATTAAATATTAAGGAATCTCTACATCCCGTTGAAAAGGGACATATACAAAATCCACTTGATATAGTCTCAGATTTACTATTTTGCCTACATTTTTATTTCTTAGCTTGTACACAAAAGCCACGAAAAAAAAGCAAGATTAAAAAAGCCATGGATAAAGCTAAAGAAAAAATAAATGAAGTGAAAGAAAATTTAGAAAAAAGACCAGAGCCAACATTTGGGCATTAGTCAGTGAAAGCAAAACGGACCTCAAAAGAGGCCCGTTTTTTATATTGTCATTTGTATTACTGTACTATTTTACTTTCGGCGCATAGTCTTTCTGGTAGCGTTCGGCACATTCGTCGATGATTTTCATGGCGTCGTCTTTTCCGAAAAATCCTTCAACTTTGCAGGTGCCAGGTTTCTTGAGATCTTTGTAGTGTTCCCAATAGTACGTAGTTTCTTTGATGAAGTAGTCACCGAGTTGTGCGACGTCAGTAATGTGATCCATTCGCTTGTCGGCAGAAAGCACAGCGATGATCTTGTCGTCAGTTTCGCCACCGTCGTTAAATTTCATAACGCCGACAATACGTGCCTCGACAAGTGAACCAGGGACGAGCCATTCGGTAACACCGATAATTTCAACATCGAGCGGATCGCCATCGAGATCCCAGGTTTGCGGAATCGCGCCGTAAGTAAATGGGTAGCTCATCGAAGAGTAACCAACGCGGTCAAGTTTGAGCACGCCGGCTTCGGTGATGAGTTCGTATTTATTGAGAGAACCTTTGGAAACTTCAATGAGGCAGTTGATCACTCCTTTTTCTTTGTCAGCATAAGGAGAGAGAACATGAAGCAAGTTGAGCATGTACTTCGACGGTTCGTGATTTATATTTGCCATAACATTATTAGAAGTTAATTGATAAGCTCGGAAGTGAAAATGTATTCACTGAGAGACCTTCGGAGGCGCGACTGGCGCCGGAGAGAGAAAATTTTCAGTAGAAAATTTTCGTGTCTCGAAGGGGATACATTTTCACGAACGAGAGGATAATTACGAATCCTTCTCCATTGGCTCGCTGTCGTCAGTGATTTCTTTTACTTCTGTTGTGCCGTCATCAACGATGCTATCTTCAACTACTTCGGCATCGCCCATATCAACACCTTCATCGTACGTAGATTTGAGATCTTTGAGAGAAGTGAACCCTGCGTCTTCTTCGACAGTTTCACCGTCGCTAGAGGTGACAGATTCGGCACTGATACCTTTGATATCGATTCTCCAACCGGTGAGCTTGGCTGCGAGACGAACGTTTTGTCCGCCTTTGCCGATAGCAAGTGAGAGTTGGTCGTCAGCAACTTCAACAAAAGCTTTATGTTCAGCTTCATTGACTTCAAGATTGATAACTTTGGCAGGGGAGAGAGAATTGGAAACGTAGGTCGATGGATCCTCGCTCCATTCGATGATATCAACTTTTTCGCCACCAAGTTCATTGGTGACAGTTGTGACTCGGACGCCACGTCCGCCGACGCATGAGCCGACTGGGTCAACGTGATCATCATTGGAAAATACTGCCATCTTGGATCGTGAGCCTGGTTCGCGAGCGATGGATTTTACTTCAACGACACCATTCGCAATCTCGGGAACCTCAAGTTCGAAGAGTTTTTTCAAAAACATCGGATGTGTGCGAGAAAGCTTGAGCGAAACGCCACGTGCGCCCTCGTCCACGGCGTAGAGATACGCGCGGATACGTTCACCACGGCGGAAATTTTCGCCAGCAATTTGTTCTTGCGGAGGCAAAATACCAATCGCGCGGTTAAAATCGACGATAATAGTTCCACCTTCGATCTTCTGGATAATGCCAGAAATAATTTCACCTTCTTTGTCACCGTATTCGTCGACTAGAGAAGAACGCTCGGCTTCGCGGATACGTTGCATGATAACTTGCTTGGCAGTTTGTGCGGCTATACGACCAAAATCTTCTTTGGTTTCGAGAGGGAAGACAATTTCGTCATTTACTTCGCTATTACCTTTGATCATTTTGGCATCGGCAAGGAGGATGTGTTTTTCAGGATTGAAACGTTCGCGCTCTTCGCCTTCTGGGGTTGCATCTTCTTCGTTACTTGGCATCCAGACCAAAGAATCGTCAACGACGATTTTCACTTGAGAAAAAGTTGTAACACCTGTGTCGAGGTCGAAATGGGCGCGAATGATTTGCCAGCGCTTGCCAAAATCTTTTTTGTAAGCTGCGGCGAGGGCCTGCTCAATGGCCTCTATTATCTTTTCTTTCGGAATACGGCGCTCTTCTTCGAGCTGTTCGAGTGCCGATTTTAATACTTTCATGTCTAACATATATTTATTTTTCGTTTTTTCACCTGGTATTCAGGTAAAATAACGTATTTATTTGTAAAAAGGCCCGGCTTTCGGCCGAGACTTATGTGTCTAGAATAGTAAAAAAACAGCCCAAAGTCAATAATCAATAAATTGTAAAAAGTAATTCACACATTTTTCATTGCTTACATACCTACAAAGGTAGTACGATATAAAGTAACAGTACTATGGCACTTTCTGAATTACAATTACAAAATAAGCCAAAACGGAAAGGTTTTTTTGTATTACTCGCCATATTTATCCTCATTATTCTTTCTGCTTTTTTTCTCTCGAAAAATTTCAAGCAAATTGTACAGCCAGTGAGTCAAAAAGATATTCAAGATGCTAAACTTCTTCAATTAATGAATGAGAATATTCCCGTACAACAGCTGACCACTCAACAGAAAAAGGATCTCAATAAACAGATGACAGCCAAAACCAAAGCAAAGCCACTGACTACTGAACAAAAGGCATCATTAGAAGCTTCGATGGATAAACAACTACAGATGGTTAAGCAACAATAGTATGCGACGTTTTTTACAACAATTTGCCTTTGTATCCTTGCTAGCTATAGGTTTTCTGATATCTGGTCACCATGCGCAAGCTTCCGGCAATGTCGTAGGATATGCTTGGAGTGATTCTGCTGGCTGGATAAGTATGAATTGTGACAATTCTACACTGCTTTCGCCGGCTGGTTTCAACCTCAATACTTGTCCCACTGGCATTGACTATGGTGTAAATCTCGATATGACAACCGGTGATCTCACTGGTTATGCTTGGTCAGACAACCTTGGTTGGATGAGCTTCACTCCGCATGCCTCACCTCCAGCACAATTTCCTGTTCCTACAGCACCAGCAAATATAAACAGTGGCGTAGTACCACCAAGTGCTGGGCCAACTGTCGCAACTCCTGGCCAACATGAAGTGAATGGCTGGGCACGATTTTGTAGTGACTTGAATGCGTCCAATATTCCTGATAATTGCGGAGACGGTACTAATTCGATAAACATCAATAACGGTGGCTGGAATGGCTGGGTTTCAATGAAGGGTGAGACTCAAAATGGTGATCCATACGCAGTAATATACGACGATACCACTGAAGACTTTTCAGGACATGCCTGGGGTGGCTCGACGAACGGTATCGGCGCAGAAGTTACCGGCTGGATAAGTTTCTCGGGGGTAAAAATCAAAAAAATCATATATATATGTAGTGACGGCCTCGACAACGACGGTGATGGACAGGTTGACTTCCCAGCAGACCCAGGATGTCAGAATGCAACAGACATGGATGAATTTAATGTATGGATATGTAGCGACGGTCTCGACAACGACGGTGATACGAAGGTTGACTACCCCGATGATATAGGATGTACTGGCCCATATGATCTCGATCAAAGTGAAGCTAATGTTTGGGTGTGTAGTGACAATATCGATAATGATAATGATGGTTTTATAGATTATGCGCTTGATATTGGTTGTCAGGATGCTTTTGACATGGATGAGTACAATGTCTATGTCTGTAGTGATGGCCTCGATAATGATAATGACGGGTCTATAGATTTCCCATCTGATCTTGGATGCGTTAATACAGTAGATATGGATGAAACTGGACCTGCCATCGGTTTACCTATCTGCAGTAACAACATAGACGATGACGGCGACGGATTGATTGATTACCCTCAAGACCCAGGCTGTTCAAGTAATATAGATATGGATGAAACAAACCTCACAGAGTGTAGTGACGGCCTCGACAACGATGGTAATGGATTGATTGACTTCCCAGCAGACACTACAGGCTGCTCTAGTCTACTGGACAATGATGAGTCTACACCACCACTACTGCCTATTTGCAGTGACTTAATCGACAATGACAACGACGGAAAGATTGATTTCCCCGCAGATCCAGGATGCCTAAATGCACTAGACATGGATGAAACAGATCCGCCTCCTATATTGTATGAATGTAACGACGGTATCGACAATGACTTAGACGGAGCAATTGACTGGCCTGCAGACCCTGACTGTACTGGCCCAACTGATCCATTAGAAGCCGAAACTTGTGTGATGGGCACCCCTGGTTGCTTGCCGATTATTTCACTTACTCCCACTTCCGCAACAATATCTCCTGGTGGCACGACAGAAATTACCTATAAATGGCAAAATCCAGATCCAGCAGATCCATTTGTGCAATGTACTGCTTTCAACGATGTCAGTTTTTCAAATCCCCTCCAGACAAGTATTAATTGGACAGGATCAGTGCCGACTATTACGTTAAATTTAAATACAGGCCCAACAAATGATGGTTCAGTGCAAAATATTTTTACCTACGCGCCAAACACCACATTCATGCTTGACTGTGTGACAGCATCTGGTCTCCATGCTGCTGATCCATATAGCCAACAAATGCCATGCAATGCTAGTAGCTTGCAATCAGCAATAAATACTTGCCCACGCACAACAATTACTGTTAATACAGCTTGTGTTGGACCTGCTTGCGGTGGCGGTATCTATACACCAGTCGTAGAATTACTCGCTTCACCAAACCCAGCATCTCCAGGCGGTACCACGACAATTACCTATAGATTGGTCAATCCAGATCCCGCGCCAGAAAATGCAATTACTAGCTGTACCGCACTCTCAGATCAGGGCAATATTGGTCCTGCCAATGCTCAGCCCGGTGGTCCAGGAACATGGGATATCAATACTTTTTTTGATGCCACGTGGAGTCCAAACGGTATTCCTTTCCCAACAAACCTTCCCCAGACTCAAACAATTGGACCTTTAAACGGCACAACACTTGTGTATCTTCTTTGTACAACCGCAGGGGGACAAAGCACACAAAGTAGGGCCGCTGCCGATCCTTCCAACCCAAACTTGCCATGTAGCATAAGTGCCCCACAAGCTACTTGTCCTAGAGTTCTTGTAACTGTCGGAAATGTAACAGCGCCAGTGCTTGAGGGTCAAGGAACGATCAACTACTATCCATGGAACAATAATTTTAATGTCGATGTGTCCGCCAATACTCAAGAAAAAATAATCTTACGTTGGTATGCGAGCAGTGAATATACAAATTGCGTGGCATTGAACGGAGGTAATTCACTTGTGCCCGGGTGGACAGGTCAAATTGTTGATCCCTTGAATGCTAGCAATAGCTATTACGGCGCGACACCGAGTGGTGCTGAATTACTTGTTCCTGATGATCCAACCGTCTATAGAATAATGTGTCATTCAACAGTAACTAATCAAAATGTATTTTCCAATGATGTTACTGTCCACAAACGATACTTACCAGGAGCGCTTACTCTCGAGGGTAGACTTAGTGGTTCGAGTGATCCTTGGCAAACTGGTTTTCAAATTGACGATGGTGAAGAAATTGAATTACGATGGCACGGAGGGGAACCATTTTCAAACTGCGTCGCTCATTCTTTGACGGCAAATGTGACTGGCTGGAATGATCATCCACCAACAAATGCTGTATTACCGCTTGTCCAAGCTTCACAGACGACGAGTACTCCTTTCCACGAAATGGCACAAAATATTGCAGTGCCCAATGATCCAACAACCTATACTATTTCCTGCGACTCTTCTGTCGGCTGGGGCAATGTTACTTCATTGCCAGTTACAGTTAGTAAAAGACCACCAGTGCTCGGTGTACAGTTGAGAGCTAAACCAGCAGGCGCGCCTTCTGGTTCATACACAACTAATAACTTTAGCGTGTTCTCAGGAGACACTATTGATTTCGAATGGTCAGCCGGAAGCGCATACAATAACTGTGTCGCATGGTCATCTGCTCAAGCAAATAATTGGACTACACCGAATGCAACAAAAGCCTCTCTCCTCGGCACAAATCCAAATCCATTTACCGCCGAGCAACTTGCAGTTGAAGTCCCAGTCAATACAACTACCTACCATATTACTTGCAAGAAAGTAGCCGGCGGAATACCTGTTTCTGTTTCTTCAAATGCAATTACCGTCGGCTACACTACGATTCTCCCGGGAGATATTATCCTCGGTGGTAGACTCCATGGCACTCTCAATGCCTTTACTCCAGCCTTTCCAGTCAATGATGGCGAAACAATAGATCTCGAGTGGCGTTCGGCTGAAGGTTTCAATAACTGTACTGCTTCAGCTTCAGTTCCATCTGTCGTTGGCTGGAATGACGATCCGCAGACAAATAATAGCAAACCCGGACTTTCTTCAGGTACATCTCCAGCATTTGTTCGTTTGCAAAACAATCCAGATATTGAAGTACCAAATGATCCAACGTCATATTTCATCACTTGTGATTCGACGAGTGGCTGGGGAACGGTAACTTCAAATGAAGTTAGAATAATAAAAGTTCCTCCGCTTGGTACGATAGATCTAGTTGGTAAAGTTGACGGCGCAACAAATACAAATGCCACATACTCAAATGCATTCCAAGTAAATCAGGGACAAACTATTACACTCGAATGGTCATCATCAGTAGAATGGAATAGTTGTACCGCAAATTCATCGCCAAACGCAACAGGCTGGAATAATGGTTCACTACAAACTCCTCCGACATCACCTCTCTATTTGGAAAACAAAAATGGCATTGGTGTACCGTCATTGCAACCAAATACGTACACTATTACTTGTACAAACAATCAAGGACAGCAAACATCAAATCCAGTAGTTGTCACAGTCAATCCAGCCTCTGCGGCAAGACTTTCTCTCATGATTAAGCTCGACAGCGACCCTGCTTCTAGTGGTACGTATGGTGACTTACAAAACCCAAATCCTTCTGTTCAGGTACCATCAGGCGACCGTATTTCTCTCCACTGGGAGTCGAGTGACCCAGTCGTGCCTAACTCGTGTACAGCTTCATCTTTTGATGTTGTGCCAAATACAACGCCTCCGGTGCTCATTCCTGCGAATTATTGGCCAAATGGTCAAACAAGTGGCGGAGTTGGTGACGCTGATGTCGCGCCAGTTGATTGGAACATTGGTGGAATAGAAGCCATAAATATTAATCTCAACCCAACTAGCTTTACACAAACCAAATACCAAATAACTTGCGATATCGTCAATGCAAATGGCAACACTGTCACTGTCTCTAGTGTTGTGACCGCAAATGCTCTACAGCAAAACCTCAATGCGCCAGCAGTAAAAATTGCTGGGCCAACGTGTGTCAAGACATCGGCAACACCATTTGATCTTGCTTGGGCGCCAGAAAATCTTGATCTAGGTACCTGCTCTCTCGCAAACACTGGAAATATTGCAAAATGGGATATACCGAGCTCTTCACCTGTTTCAATATCCGGCAATCACAATTTGTCTTTCCCTGTAGCAAATCTCAAAATAAATAGTCCAACTACCTTCACCATCGCCTGCACGAGTCCAAGCGGTACAGTAGTAAATGATACGCATACCGTAGATGTCTACCAAACATGTAACCAAGCTCCTCGCCGAAACTGGTTCTTCAGATTCTTCGAGAGGTAATTATCCACATGGTACAGAGTATTACTTGGTATACTTAGGAAAGTAAAAACATTATTAAAATTATTATCACTGCACTTATGAAAAAATTATTATCACAATCGGCAAAAATAATCTTCCTCGCGCTCCTCTTTGTGGGAGTAGTGGTGTTCGCAGCACCGACACCACTTGTTGGGCCGTCAGGGGCACCAGCAACGGACAATGCTGATTTGCCGATCAATGTGAGTGCTAATTCACAAACAAAAACGGGAGGCATTACTGCAGGTCTTCTAAATTCAATAGGCAATATTTTTTCTGGTGCTACTGCGATAAACTCAAACGTTCCTGGCCATCTTTCTACCGGTTCTATCATTGCAGATCAATTCTGTTTGACTGGAGATCAGGGATCTACTGCTGGGTGTATCAATGATTGGCCGATAGGAGGGACAACAGGCGGAGGCGGTACTACAGGTACTGGCCTGCCTCCAGGTACTGC
>JBDKLD010000065.1:0-8163 GCA_039795715.1 Candidatus Parcubacteria bacterium
AAGCATTAGCAGAAATAGAGTCGACAACAGTGGTTAAATAGAAATTAAAAAGTATTAAAAATTTATGAAAAAAATATTTATGAAAAAAACAATATCAGTAGGATTCTTGGTAGCAGTAATGGCTGTTGCTGAATTGGCTATGCCATTTACGTCCCAAGCAGTGGTCGCAAATTATGTTCTCAATTCATCTTTAGAAGTTGGGACATCATCACCAGATCATTTTACGCCAGGGGGCTATGGTACAAACAATAGAGTTCTCACATATGAAGTGTTGCCTGACCTCACAAAGGCAGTAAAAGTAGCTATCACACAATACACTGATGGTGACGCAAAATGGGTATTTGAAAATGTTGCAGTTCATGAAGGTGACCTATATCGTTTTTCAGATCGATATCAGTCAACGGCAACGACATACTTATCTGCTGCGTTTACACTTGCCAACAACGCAACATACTATGAGCAAATAGCTACATTGCCTGCTTCCCCTGGCGTTTGGCAAACTGGTTCCCAAGAATTTACAGTTCCAGCAGGAGTGACTTCTGTCACTATATTTCACTTGCTACGCAGTGTCGGCGAACTTATCACTGACGATTATTCTCTTACTACAGTCGCGGATGCAGCAGCAAACCAATTTTCACAAGGGATCGTAACAATTTCTTTTGATGATGGTTGGGCAAATCAGTATGATAATGCTTCACCGTTACTATCAGCTCTCAATCTACCTGCAACGTACTTTATCATTACTAAGCCGATGGAAATTGCATCATACGATTTCTTTACTGCGCAAAGTTCAACAATTGTTACAAATACTACTGCCAATAGTGTGTCGTGGTCACAAATATTTCCTGATCCTACAAACTCAAAATATCGCTTCACAGATACTTATACATCAACTGATCCAAGTACGTTGGTAGTAAACTACACTGCTGTTGATGGTACTCCTGCTGTGTATCCTATCGGAAGTCTTCCTGCTGGTGCAAATGCAGCTGCGGCATTCAATTTTACTTTGCCACCAATTCTTCCTGCGACGCCGATTGCTATTGTGCACTCAGTCTCAAATATTTCTGGAACACTCACCGTAAGTAATCATGTATTAAACGAATATAACTCTGGATATATGACGAAAGGTCAAGTTCTTGATTTACAACTTCATGGAAATGAAATTGGCGCACACACTGTTAACCATTGTAATTTAGCGGCTTTACCTAACCTGGCACTTTGTGCGTATCAGCCAGTAGGCGGTGTAACAACTCCCTCAGCAGAGATTTCCGGTTCAAAAACTGCTCTCAATTTTATTGGGGGTACTCCTATCGATGTATTTGCATATCCAAATGGTGGGTATACACAAGCAATAAAAGATTTACTAAATCCAGCTGGGCTATTTGCAGGCCGATCTATCGATGCAGGGTTCAATACACGTTTTAGTGATAGACTTTCGCTCAAATCTCAGATTGTTGATATCCAAATTCCTGTAGCAATAGTAAAGGGTTGGATTGATAGTGCCGCTGCAAATAAAACGTGGCTCATTTTAACTTTCCACCAAGTTGCAGATCCAGTAACTCTTTCTAGTAATGGTGAAGATGGGGGAGTTTCGACTGCATATTTCCAAGATGTAATAAATTATATTGCAACAAAGAAAAATGCTACCACCAATCCAATTCTAGTAAAAAATATCCATGATGTACTTCCACTCATGATCAGTTCAGTTGCTCCAAACAATGCGCCAATGATTGCACTCTCTGGTAACGCCACGATCAATCTAACCGTAGGCGGTACATTTATAGATGATGGTGCAGCTGCAACTGATACTGAAGATGGTAATCTAACTTCACAAATTGTTATCTCTGGAACTGTAAACACAGCAATTGCGGGAACCTATGTTCGTACATACTCAGTAACAGATAGTGGAAACTTGACTGCTCATACCACACGTACAATAGTCGTTTCTCCTGCACCAATTATTAATCAGGCTCCAGTAGTAACTCTCCTCGGCAATAGCTCAATGACACTTTCAGTAAATGGAACATTTACTGATCCAGGTGCATCTGCGGTTGATGTTGAAGATGGTGATCTTACTGCGAGTATTGTAAAGACTGGAACAGTCGATGCAAATACTATTGGGACATATACACTTACATATACAGTTTCTGACACACAAAACCTTGCCGGAAATACTGTAAACCGTACTGTCGAAGTAACTGCAGTAGCTCCAGCGAGCGGTGGTTCTGGGGGTGGCTCTGGTGGTGGCTCATCTGGCGGTAGTAGCTCTGGCGGTGGTAGTACAACATTACCAGTACCTGCACCTGCTCCAATTACACTACCATCACCTGGACAGGTGTTGGGAGCAACATGTACTCCGCTGATTAGTCAGAATCTAGTCTATGGCAAGAAAAACCCAGTCAATGAAGTCAAAAAACTCCAAATATTCCTCAACGGAAATCTAGGACTCAATATTCCTATAACTGGTTTTTACGGCACAGCAACCCGAAATGCAGTCAAAGCTTTCCAGCTCAAATATAAATCAGAAATACTCACCCCACTTGGCCTTACTCAGCCAACAGGTAATGTACACAATACAACGAGAGCAAAGATAAATTCGCTTAGTTGTGTAGCAAACTAACATTAAATAAAAATGAAGGAAAAATAAAAACCGCTCAAGCGGTTTTTATTTTTAGTATTGCTGTACGGCACTAGAAAATGCTTCTAGAGATGCGGGAGTAGAATTTATTAGCCAATTTTGCTCTTTGTTTTCATTGAACCAAACCCAGCCCGCAATATTGTATTTTGGTATTTGGACAGTAAGAGCATCGGTAATCCAGGCTGCTTTTTTACTACCGTTTCCAGTTTCAGCTGAAGCCATTGAAAAAATGTAAATAGGTTTTCCATATTGAGAAACTTTGGAAAGCCCAGCCCTGAATATTTCACTGAATGATTGCCAAGGATTGTTGGCAGTGTTGAAGTTGAAGCCATCAACACCGACAATATCTACGTAGTCAGCACCTGGGTAGTATTTGGTCAAATCATTTGCTGAGGTATTTGGCCATGAATCATTGTTGGGCGCAAAACCCCACTTTACATTGGTCACGCCTTCGTCTCTAAAAATGTCATGCAGATGTCTCCATGCGGTGATTTCTTTGGCCGGAGTGTTGCCATTGTTTGTACCAGACCATGGATACCAGTCGCCATTCATTTCATCAAATGGCACAAGAATAACAGGACCACCGTAACTTTTGATACTTTTCGCAAAAGAAATAACATAGCTGTCCCAATTACCATTTATTATAGAATCATAATTGTAATTTGGTTGGTTAATACTGCCACTGTCGCCATCTGATGGTTCCCAATACAAGAGGAGGGTTTTATTGTTCGCAAGTAGCGGAGCAGAAAGCCATGACGGGAAAACACCATTCTCAGGCCCCCAGCCAGTAAAAACAGCGCGTATGTCCATTGATGCTCCTACTGTGGATTCTATGCTTGCAACAGCAGAAGCTGAGCCTGTAGCGAGAAATGCTCCCCACTGAATATTTTTGAGATTAGAGTTTGGTGTTGGCACTGGAGTAGGTGTTGGAGTAGGCATAGGAGCAGGTGTCGGGGCGGGAGCAGGCGTCGGTGTTGGTGTTACCAAGGGCGCTGGTGCCGGCACTGGTGTCGGTGCTTTTGGTGGTACGGGTGTCTGTGCGGGGGCTGGCGTAGGTGTCTGGGCTGGTTTTGGTGTTGGTACGACAGGAGGGACGACTGGTGCTGTCTCTATCTGCGTCGTCACCGTCTGAGCTGGCAGGATCACAGGTGTAGGCGTAGGCGGAATGGGACTTGAAGGTGCCTGTGCTGTTGGAATTGGCGTAAAAAGTGTCGGAAATACGAATGGCTGAGCTTGTGGCGTTTGGGGAGTTTTTGAGGGTGTAGTCAAAGCAGTCTTTTGTGGAAGAGCATTTCTCGTAACTTTCTTTACGCCTGAGTGTGCTTTCGGCACTGCTGATATTGTGTTTGCAGTTGCTAGTACAAGAGGAAAACAATTGGTGATTGTACCAGATTCTCCAATTGCTTCGCCCTCACAGACAGGCGTAATATTTTCAAAAAATGTTTCAACTGGTACATAGGTAACTGCGGGCGCAGTATACGCAATTGGTTTGCTCATTACTGAGACCACTCCAACGAGTATGCAAATGACAACAAAACTCGAAAGAGATATAAGAATTTTCTTTTTCACTACGTCTTTATAGCAAGCTTATCCACCTCCATCAACTAGCCAACTTCATCATTCCATACGCCAAAAGGCTTAAATCGAAAAAATTTTTCAGAGTAAATTATATTCTCAGCAAGTCAATAGTTTTTTGCCAATTCTATATTTTTGCGGTACTATGCCTTTATGTTGCAAAGTAAACTATTCACCAAGACTAAAAAGGAGGCACCAGCTGACGAGGTAGCCAAGAATGCCGAATTACTCATCCGCGGAGGTTACATTCATAAGGAAATGGCAGGAGTCTATTCGTATCTCCCGCTCGGCTTGCGTGTGCTCACAAAGATAATTGCCATCATAAGGGAAGAGATGAATGCTATTGGTGGGCAGGAAGTCACCCTCAGTTCGCTACAGGAAAAAGCTACATGGGAACCGACCAATCAATGGGATGATGCACAAGTAGATGTGTGGTTCAAGACGAAATTAAAAAATGAAACTGAACTTGGACTTGCAGTGACGCACGAAGCTGCAATGACAAAAATGCTTCAAGGTTTTATTCAATCGTATAGAGACCTGCCTCTTGCTGTATATCAATTTCAAACAAAGTTCAGAAATGAAACTCGAGCAAAGAGCGGCATTATGCGTTGCCGAGAATTTATCATGAAAGATCTTTACTCATTTGATATAGACGAAAAAGCGCACCTTGAATTTTACGAAAAAGCTAAGCAAGCGTATAAAAATGTTTTCCAGCGTGCCGGCATTGGTCATCTGACCTATTTCACCTATGCATCCGGTGGAATGTTCTCACCATTTTCCCATGAGTATCAGACAATTACTGGAGCTGGCGAAGATACTATCTATGTTGATGAATCAAAAGGCATTGCGGTAAATAAAGAAGTCTACAACGATGAAATGTTGGCGAAGCTTGATTTGAAAAAAGAATCGCTCGTCGAACAACGCGCAGTTGAAGTAGGCAATATATTTACACTTGGCACTCGATTTTCCGATGCGCTCGGGCTCACATACCAAACAGAAGATGGAGGTTCAAAGTCTGTATTTATGGGCTCGTACGGTATCGGACCAGGTCGCCTCATGGGCACTATTGTTGAAACATTGTCTGATGATAAAGGAATAATTTGGCCTGAAGAAATTGCGCCATTTAAAGTGCACATCCTAGCGCTTGGTGCCGGCAATGAGGCAGGTGCTGAAGCTTTGTTAAAAGCAAAAGAGCTTCATGACATGCTAAATAAAAATAATGTTGAAGTTCTCTTCGATGATCGCGAAGGTCTCTCCGCTGGAGAAAAATTTGCCGATGCTGACTTACTCGGTATCCTATATCGAGTGGTGGTTTCAGAACGCAGTTTGAAAGATGGCGGATATGAGATCAAGCGCCGTACGGAAGAAAAAGGTAAAATAGTAACAGCAAGTGACGTTCTTACAATCGTAGGGGATAAATAATATTTTAGTGCGCACGAGAACACGCATATCGAGGCATTTTCGGAGGCCGACGGGCCGAGAAGAAGGCGCTTTTTTAGTAGAAAAAGACGCCGGTGCCGAGAGGTGTGTGTTCTCGTGCGCAATCAGTATATGTTTAAAAAAATATACAATTCACTTTCAAATGACATCGGCATCGACCTAGGTACAGCCAATACCTTGGTGTATTTGCGCGGGCATGGGATTGTGATCAATGAGCCGTCCGTAGTTGCAGTCAATCACAAAACCGGGCAGATAGTTGCTGTCGGCATGGAAGCCAAGCAAATGCTCGGTCGTACACCTCCGCACATTCGCGCGGTGAGACCAATTGTCGACGGCGTCATTTCAGATTTTGAAGTTACAGAAGAAATGCTCGCGTACCTCATCAACAAGGCCGAAAAAATGTCGAAGAAGTTTTTCCGCCCGCGTGTTGTTGTCGGTGTGCCGTCCGGTATCACCAATGTCGAAGGTCGTGCAGTGTATGATGCTGCAAAGTCTGCAGGAGCGAGGGAAGTGCATCTTGTCGAAGAACCAATGGCGGCCGCTATAGGTATTCGAATGCCAATCAAAGAACCAGTTGGTTCAATGATTGTTGACATTGGGGGCGGTACAACTGACATTGCCGTGATTTCACTTTCCGGTATTGTACGTTCGGTCAATATCAAAATTGCCGGCGACCGATTCAATACTGACATCATTTCATATTTACGTGATGAGTTTAAACTTTTGATCGGCGAAAAAACCGCAGAAAGTGTTAAGATTGCGATAGGATCAGTTGCGCCGGGCGAACCAATGGAAGCTGAAGTTCGTGGGCGAGATCTTGTTACGGGACTCCCTCGTGAAGTGGTTATCACCGACGCTGATGTTCGCGAGGCGATGGGGCAGTCTATTCTTTCGCTCATCGATGGTATCAAAGAAGTACTCGAAACTACTCCGCCGGAAATCCTTGGCGATATCATGAATCGCGGTATTGTACTCTCTGGCGGTGGCGCTTTGCTCCATGGGCTTGATGTATTATTGACGAGTATCTTGCATATCCCAGTGACTGTGACCGAAGATCCGCTCACTGCTGTAGCGCGTGGTGCAGGAATTGTTTTGGAGGATATTGATTACTATAGAGACGTGCTTTTGCCAAACTATGACACGGAAAGATCAAAATAAATTTATTTCATACAAAGAGCGCAACTTCCGAAGCTACCGAAAAAAGATTTTGGTGGTGCTCGGTGTCGCGGGCGCAATTTTGGCGATTTTTTTCCTGGCTGTCGGCCCGAAGAAAACTATTTCAGCTATCGCCAGTGTTGGTAATTCAATTTTTAAAATAAAACATTCTATTGGACAAAATATGAGCGATGGACTTGAGCTATCCAAGTCAAAGAGCACACTCATCGAAGAAAAAAATGCGCTCAATGACAAAATTACTGAGCTTGAAGCTTCGCTTGCAGATTTGCCAACACTAAAAGACGAGAATGCAAAGCTCACCGAAATGTTGGCTAGAAAAAAAGAAACTACAGAACTCACTGTTGCGCGAATTTTGGCAAAGCCCAATCAGTCTGTGTACGACACATTATTGATTGACGCTGGGAGCGAAGAGGGAATTGTTGTTGGCGCAAAAGTTTTTGCTCGTGGTGATATTCCGCTTGGCCTCGTTGCTGAAACAGATCTCCATGCAGCAAGGGTGAAGTTATTCTCAACAAGTGGCGAAAAAACCAAGGCCGTTATAGTTGGCAAAGATATATATATTGATTTGGAAGGTCGCGGTGGCGGAACATTTCAGACGACTTTACCTCGCGATGTCGTGATCGATAAAGGCACGACAGTGGCGACAGTTGATGATGGAGAAACAATCGCTATCGCCGAAGAAAGTTTGGCAGATCCTCGCGACCCATTTCAACGCATTCTTTTCCGATCACCGGTCAATCTTTTTGAGCTGCGGTTTGTGGGGGTGGAGAAATAAAAAAAAGAAAGGCTCCAATGCGGAGCCTTTTTCAGAATAATATTTTATTTTTTTATTGCAATGACCTTACCTTTCACGATTTTGTATTTCTGTAAACCAAACACTCGTGAACTGTCAGAGTAACTCCAGGCATCTCGTCCACTATAGACGAACCCTTGCCCAAAATCTGGTGACGCCTTCATTATTGGAACATATTCACCAGTATCAGGTAAATCATTGTATGCAATCGGTGCAGCAGTAGCTGTGTACTCGATTCCATTGGCATCAACAATTATAATCTTATGGTCTGTACAAGATGAGCATACAGCAAGTAAGAACAGAAACAAGGCATAGCCCAAAACGTAAAGGAGAGATAGGTTTCTTACTGGATTTTTCATAGTTTTTGGTTTTTATGTTTTCTGTATTGTAGCATGTAAAACATACAAAGTCAAGTATCTGAAAGGTACATTCAACCTGTTAATGCAACACTTTCATTAAATACTTCTAATGGTGTTTTCCAGCCAAGTCGTTTTCTGGGACGGTTGTTGAGAGCGTCTTCAACGACTTTAATAGTCTCATC
>JBDKLD010000066.1:0-11474 GCA_039795715.1 Candidatus Parcubacteria bacterium
TTTGAAGTACAAAAACTTCTTTGTCTGTTATACCAGGTTTAACTATAGTTGTAGTGTAAAAAATATTAGTACTTGTTGGAGACTTTATTGGTAAAGTAATAGGAAAAATTGGTGCGACCCCAGAAGTAGCACAGGGGCTTGTGGAAAAAGTATTATCAGCACTAACACCAGTACCAGCTGTGTTGGTAACATACGAACGAAAATGATACAAAGTACCGCACACCAGAGACGAAATATTCGTAGAAAATGCTCCCGTACTAAATAACCCACTTTCGGAGGTTGTTGCTCCATACGCTGTACTCGTTCCGTATTCAAAGCCTCGAGTTGTGGCGTTCTCATTGCCAGTACTTGAAATTGAGCTACTGAGCGTAACAGAAGTTGTGGCAAGCGAAGAGGCGGAAGAAGTAGTGGGGGTTGGGGCGGAAACCAGAGCGGAGCGAAGTTGGTTTAATATTGTATTGAGCACATTGATTTTACTATTTTGAAAACTGGAAATTAAAATATCAGTGCCATTGATACTCATACCTGCCGGTGAATGACCAACGGTAATAGTCGCCTCGACAGTATTATTTGAAGTATCAATCACTGAAATCGTGCCTGCATCAAAATTTTCGACATACACTTTACCAGAGAATCCAGTGATGCCACGCGGACCGGCACCAACAGCAATAGTATCAGCAACAGTGTTATCCGCCGTATCAATAACAGTTACATTGTTCGATAAATAGTTTGCAACATATACCTTTGTACCAAGGACCGATACTCCCCTCGGTCCATACGTTCCTGCTGGTAATATTATCGTATTTGTGACCGTATTATTCAAAGAATTGATCACCGAAATAGAGTTACCGCCTGTGTAATTTAAATCGCCAAAGTTAGCGACATACAGATCAGTACCGTGAGCCTTGATACCACGCGGATATAAACCGACTGAAATTGTTGCAGTAACAGCATTGGTAACAGCGTTAATAACAGAAACAGAATTTGAGGCGCCGTTGGTAACATACACTTTTGTGCCAATAGTTGCGACATAGTATGGCTTAACGCCAGCTGTTATCGTAGCAACGACAGTATTGTTACTAGTATCAATGACGGAAACATTATTTGAACCTGTATTTGCAACATACACATATACAGTTCCTGAAACTGATACCGTGGAAAGTCCATATGGCTCACTACCGACAGGAATAGTGTCGACAATAGTATTGTCGCTCAATCGTATAACTGAAACAGTATCACCTCCTTGATTTGCGACATAAACATACTTCACATTATTAACCGTAACTGGTGTGGAAATCTGATAGGGATTATTGCCAACAGAAACATCACCATACGTACCAATACTAATATTTTTACTATCACCGATATTTCTGATAATAAAAGAATTTTCGGCAGTTAAATTACCCTGAGAAGAAGGTAGCGCATATGATGTTTTTGTATGTGTCCCGTCTGTAACTGAAGCACTCGTAATCGCGGAAACCGATAAATCTGGAGTTGATTCACCTAATCCTACTGTGTATGTACCGTACAGCGTACTTCCGCTTCGATTATTCAAAACAACAGAAGCTCCGGTGTTGAGTGCGACCGTCATTGTAGAGCCAGACGCAAGTGTTCTGCCAAAATTTGCCGTGATGTTGATTGCTTGCCCAGAAGAATATGTGCCACTCGCCGTAGTTGAAGTAAAAGAAGTAAGGTTGGGAAGTTCACTTGTGAGCGTATCGGTATCAATTATTGAAATATTGCCAGCAACAGTATTACTTGTATATATTTTTTTACCAACAACAGCAAAATAGTATGGTGATCCATCTGTTGTTCTACTTGCTACAATAGTATTGGTTGCAGTATCTAGAACATCAATAACAGATATATTATTATTATCGATAAAAACCTTGTCACCAACTCTTTCAATATAATATGGATTACCTGATGTTGACACCGTTGCGGAAACAGTATTTGTACTGTAATTAATTACAGAAAGAGTTTGACTGCCCGTGCTATTTACATACATTTTATTTCCCACAGCCACTGCTTGGTACGGCTGGCTTCCCACAGTTACATTTGTAACTGAATTATCGAGTGAATTTATCACTGAAACTGTGTTGCCACTATTATTGACAATGTATACTTTGCTACCAAGTACAGTTGTATATCTTGGACCAGCACCGACCGTCAATGTTGCGGTTACAGTTTGCGTAGCAATATCAATTACAGAAACAGTGTTTGCTAAGTAATTTGCAACATACACCTTACCGCCAAGCACAGCAGAAGTGTGCGGACCAACACCGACTGGTATTATTGCTTCAACAGTATCTGTTTCGGTATCAATAACAGATACATTATTACTTGTTTGATTTGTAACATATACCCTATTCCCCACAGCGGTAGCATAGAAAGGATTGTTTCCTACCGGAATTGTGGCAATTACTGTATCGGTCACTGAACTTATAACTTTTACGTTACCCCCTTCAGAAATTGGAACATAAACTTTCCCAGAGACATTTGTTGAAAATTCTGGACTACCCCCGACCGAGATAGTTGCAATTGCCGTATCAGTCATAGTGTCTATGACGGTCACATCATGGCTTTGTTCATTGGAAACATATATTTTCGTCCCAACTACTGTTGAGCCAAATGGAAAACTCCCCGCCGGAATGATAATTTTAGCTCCCTGGTTTGTGAAAGATAATGCTTCAAGATTAAATGGGGTTCCTTTTATTGGATTTATCCCTGGAGTGTAGCTCAGAATTATAGAATCATTCGGATTTACATGCCCTATGGTTACTTTTACAGTTGAACCAACAACAGAAACATTTGTTACTGTTGTTGCTATACCGTTTACGGTAACTGCAAAATCACCAGTGGCAGGAATTGAGGAAGTATTGAGTAAGCCATTATAAGTTAGAGTGATAATATTATCATTGTAATAAGCACTATTTAGTAATCGATTATAAAAACTTCCGCCCCTATAGGTTGTTAACGTTGTAGTATTATCGATAGTTGCGTCTGATAGTGACACCTCAACACCGTCTGCGACCACTATCCAAGGGCCTGATGTGACAAAATCAAAAGAAGCACTGCCCGCAGCAGCAACAAAGTATCGAGTTTTTGTGCCAGTAATCGTTCCATAGTTTTGCGACGAACCTTCATAAAAAATCGCATCGCCTGCGACTGTTCCATTATTTGTTGATGAGTAGTTAAAAGTTGCAGTCCCTGACACCAGAGCACCGGCATTATTCGCAGTGCCATCGTTAAATATACCGTTATAAACTGTTCCCTCGTTTGTTGATGTGTTGTTAAAAGTTGCAGTCCCTGACACCAGAGCACCGGCATTATTCGTAGTGTCATTGTTAAATATACCATTATAAACTGTTCCCTCATTTATTGATGAGTTCGTAAATGTTGCAGTCCCTGACACCAGGGCACCGGCATTATTTATTGCACCTGTATCATCAAAAGAGGCATCTCCA
Source organism: Candidatus Parcubacteria bacterium (assembly GCA_039795715.1). Classification (GTDB taxonomy): domain Bacteria; phylum Patescibacteriota; class Minisyncoccia; order Phycocordibacterales; family UBA9973; genus JAGOSA01. Next base: position 3,468 of record JBDKLD010000066.1, read on the forward strand.
GTAACAGTGCCGTTATTCTGCGAATGAGCATGAAAAGAGGCATTTCCAGTAACAGTGCCATCATTGTAAGTATTATTTATAAAAGTTGCATTTCCATTGTATGTTGCTCCTGCAACAATATTTACTTTTAGAGAAGTTGAGTCAGGGACAAATCCAGCTGGACTTGTCAGTCCAGCATCATCCCAATAATTCCCCGGCTCGGCTGGATCTGTATTTACAGCATTATTAAAATAATATTCTGCGGCACTCCTTGTATAGGAATACCTAAAAAAAACTAAAAAAACCACTGCGGCAATTAGGCCGTAGCTTAAAATTCTTTTTTTAATAAATAAACTTTTCCGAATCACAGAATGATTATAGCAAAAATGCCTCGTTTTTATACGCCTACGCTCCGTGACACTTCTTATACTTTTTTCCACTTCCGCATGGGCAAAGATCGTTGCGCCCAATTTTCATTTCTTTGTATGGATCATTTGTGCTCACAGTCATACTCTCAGAAGTCACAGTGATCGGTGCAGAAGGTTGAGTGTTTGTAGTGCCTGCTGTACTTTGGTTCTGGTTTTTCTCAATTGTACCTATTAGTGTAGAGACATTATTCAAAAACTGAACTTCCATTTCTTTGAAAAGTCGGAGGCCCTCCTTTTTATACTCAACAATAGGCTCGCGTTGTCCATAAGCGCGCAAATTTACTGATGAACGCATGTAGTCCATAGTTTCAATGTGATCAGTCCAAAGAGTGTCGGTAATATAGAGCACAATTCTGCGGAAAACTTCGGCAAAAGCTTGCTCGCCAACTTTTTCGATTTTTTCTTGAATTTTTGTCCAAATTTCTTCATTACTTTCAAAAGTTTCTCGGGCAAAAGCCATTATTTCCTCATCGCTAGCGAGGAGCATTTTTCGTCGGCGAGAGTAAATTGATTCGCGTTGAGAATTGAGCACCATGTCGTAGTCGAGCGTATGTTTGCGAGAGTCAAAGTTCATACCTTCTATTTTGGCTTGAGCATTTTCTATTGCTTTCGAAACAAAGCGATTTACAACTGGTTCGTCTTCGGGAATACCAAAGCGACCCATCATGCTTTTTAGTGTATCGGTTGCGAAGACACGCATGAGATCATCTTCAAAAGATAAGTAGAACTGTGTTGCGCCCGGGTCGCCTTGGCGACCAGAACGCCCGCGGAGCTGGTTGTCGATACGGCGTGCTTCGTGTCGTTCGGTGCCAATAACGAACAGCCCGCCGATTTCCGTGACCTCTTTGTGAAGCGGTTCATTGTATGGAACACCACCGAGAATAATGTCGACACCGCGACCTGCCATGTTGGTAGCGATAGTGACAGCGGCTTTGCGTCCTGCTTGGGCAATGATTTCACCTTCTCGTTCGTGATTCTTGGCATTCAAAACTTCGTGTGGCACACCGGAAGCAGTGAGATATTCGTGAAGGAGTTCATTTTTCTCAATTGATGCCGTACCGATGAGTACAGGCTGGCCTTTTTCATGAAGCTCTTTTATCTTGCGAATCATTGCTTGAAACTTTCCTTTTTCTGATTGGAAGATAAGGTCCACAGAATCAATACGCTTTGGTTCGCGATGTGTAGGGATCTGCACTACATTGAGTCCGTAGACTTTGAGAAATTCTTCTTCTGACGTTTTAGCTGTACCAGTCATACCGGAGAGCTTTTTGTAGAAACGGAAATAGTTCTGATACGTAATCGAAGCAATAGCCCGAGTTTCGTGTTCGATTTTGACATTTTCCTTGGCTTCGATGGCTTGGTGGAGGCCTTCATTCCAACGACGCCCTGGCTGGAGACGTCCAGTAAATGTATCTACTATAATGATAGCATTGTCTTTGACCACGTACTCTTTGTCTTTGTGGTACAGAGCCTCGGCACGGACGGCTGTTTCAAGGTGGTGAACATACTTGATACCTTTCTCTGTATATATATTATCGATGCCGAGAATTTTCTCAGCTTTGGTAATGCCTTCGTCGGTGAGCTGAATGGCATGGTGTTTTTCGTCTACCGTAAAGTCCGTCTCGACAGAGAGTTGCTTGGCGATCTTGGCAAAAGTACCGTAGAGCGACTCGCTTTCCCCTATTTGCCCAGCAATGATGAGCGGCGTGCGTGATTCGTCTATGAGAATAGAGTCTATTTCGTCGACGATAGCGTAGTGATGACCACGTTGAACGAGACCTTCTTTGGTACCTGCCAGATTGTCGCGCAAATAGTCGAAGCCGTATTCGTTGTTGGTGCCATAGGTAATATCAGCAGCATAGGCATCTTTTCTACTGGCAGGCTTGAGAAATTCGTACTCGACTTTGAATGAGCCGAGTTCGTCACGCTCTTTGTCTTTCTCTGTATGCGTAGGGTCATATATATATGAAATGTTTTGTGAATTGACGACACCGACTGAAAGTCCGAGAAAATTGTAGATCTGCCCCATCCATGTGCCGTCACGTCGTGCGAGATAGTCGTTGACAGTGACGACATGTACACCTTTTCCTTCGAGCGCGTTGAGATATGCGGAAAGTGTGGCGACGAGCGTCTTGCCTTCACCGGTTCGCATTTCAGCAATGCCTCCGTCATTGAGCACCATGCTACCGAGAAGCTGTACGTCATAGTGGCGCTGACCAAGCATGCGACGTGATGCTTCACGGACGAGAGCAAAAGCATCGGGCAAAATATCGTTGAGTGTCTTACCTTCTTCAAGCATTTTTTTGAAGGCGGTAGTTTTTGCCGGGAAATCAACATCACTAAACACCTTGTAGGTTTCCTCAAGGTCGTTGATCTTTTTAACTATATTTTGGTATTTGGGCAGTGGAGAGGAGGAAAAAAGCCCTTTGATTGTATCAGTTATTGCCATAATTGCTTGCCATTGATAGGCAGGAGCTATTTTAGCATAAATGCAGGCTAAAGAAAAAACCCCATTGCTGGGATTTTCTCTTAAGTGGGATAAAGAAGAGACTATGCGCGCTTCTTCTTTGTTGCCTTCTTTTTTGAAGTCTTCTTTGCAGCCTTCTTAGCTTTTTTCTTTGCCATATGGTTTTTTGCGAAGTTACTGGTAAGTGATACGCGACTCACGACCAAGTAAAAATTTCCATTGTTAAAAACTTTTTACTTTTTTATTTCGTCGCTCTCGTTATCTATTATCCTACAAAAAAATACTTATACAATATTTTTTTAAGAAAAACTGTGGATAACTTTTATTTGTTAAAAACTTTTTTTAATAAATATTTATAGCGTTCTTCGTGTGACATACTTTTCTCGCTCCAAAGTCGCTACGAAAATATGTCACACTTCGAACTTACATCAACTTTTTTTAAAAAAATTTTCTACTTATTTTTAGTGCGCCGCCGTCCTGCGGATGTCTCTCAAAAACTTTATTTTATTTTCAAAACATTTTACCCTTCCAAAAAATAAAATCTCCCATTCGGGAGATTTTATTTCCATTGTTTTGTTCTCGGCAGAAAAGGTCACCGGGTACTAACTCCACACAAATGCCTTAGGTGAGCGCAGCCGATGACCATTACTAACGACAACATTAAAAGTATACACTGCCTCGTAGTATTCGCAAACATACTATATATAGCCCCGGCAGAGCAATAGAATGTGGCCCAAAACAAAACACGCCAAACTGTAAACAGATGGCGTGTTTTGCGGCATTTGTGTGTTTGAATAAACAAGTTACTACAAACACTCACTGGGACATTATATCAGATAGAGTAGGGTTTAGTCAAGTTTTTATTTGGCCCCAATTGTTTCCTCGAGTTCTTCGACTTTTTCAACAAGTGAATCTATCTTGTTTTCGAGGCGATCAATAGAGTGTTCTTCCTTTTCTACTTCATCCTCAGTTTTCTCGGCAAGTTTTTTTTCCTTCTGTAAGCCGGAAATAATGATCATGTCGCCGACAAAGTAAGAAACAAAAAGACCAGTGGCGAGCAAAACAACCACAGAAATAATAATAGACACTGGACCAGAGAGCCAAGGAAAAAGATCCGCCGTATGCCAGACACCACGCCAGAAAAGTACTATCGCTACTCCCCCAACAAATGTATAGAGAATAGGTCTATGCGAAAGGTATCCACGAATATGGTCTTCTAAAATATCAAAAAAGGAAAATGTGCGTTGCCAAATATTTTTTTTCTTTTGGTGAATCTTTTTATTCATTGGTAATAGTATAGCAAATATTATCGTAGTGACGTTGCAAAAACACACCGTGAGAGCTATACTCATTGCGGTTTGTACTGGACAACTGCGTCAGCTACCATCGTAAGATAGTAGCTGATGAGGAAAGTCCGAACACGGGCAAATCGCTCCGCTTTAGCGGAAACGATTTACAGCAAGTAGCGGGTAATACCCGTCTGGGGCAACCCAAGAGGTGCGAGCAGTGACGCCTGATTGCCTCCCTGTCGAAAGACAGAAGCAATCACGCCGAAAGGCAAAGGATTCCGAGCAATCGGAATATGCCTGTCGCAAGACAGGATTGAAACGGCCAAACCCTTATTTCCGTGCAAGACCGCGTCTATGTGTCGCAAGATATATAGAAGAGTCGCTTGACCCCAAGAGCAATGTTGGGGCTAGATAAATAGTTGTCGTCTTCTGCTGTAAAGCAAAAGATACAGAATTCGGCTTATAGGTACAAATCACAAAATGGAAAAGCGCTCCGAAAAGGGCGCTTTTTCCTTTTATACTATTAGGTCGTAAAATACGAGCCAAAGAAAAACCGCAGCGTATAGCTGCGGCGTAAATGCGTAATATTTAATTAATGAACTTTTGATAAGCGAGCAATTCTCTGAAGACCAGTTTTTTGATCAAGAGCAGAAATAATCACAATCCCTGAGAACTCTGGCAATGAGAAGTAGAGTTGCTCCCATGAACCATAGTATGCACTGGCGATAACTCGTCCGAGCATATCAGTAGTCGTCACAGTAGTTGGAAAATCTTTGGGCCTCAAATTGAGGTAACCTTTATTCCAACCATTGTAGTCAACATCAGCTTCTTCGATTTCGGTAACACCATTGAAGCAAACAGGAGTAGACTGAGCAAACCAAGACTGAGTAATGGTATTGCCATCAACTAGAACGCTGCGAAAATAGTAGCATACTCCTGGTGCCCCATGGAAAACACGGGTTACAGATGCATTAACAATAGGTCCATTGACCGGGATAACAAAGGAGTACGCACCGTTGTGTATAGTATCAACATCAATTGCTTCCATTTGGATAAAAGCATTGGGGCTTTGCACAGAAATCGAATCAATTCGAATCAATGCAGAGAGTCCAGATTGATCTATCCATACTGCATACGGCACTAATGAACCAGGAGTAGTACCTGTAGGCAAGATATTGTATACGCTAATTAGCGTATCGCGATCAAGACCATTGTGCGCATTTTCCAATATTCCTGCTACCCCTACAGTCGTAGAGCTTGGGCAAGAAAACGAAACATATATCACTGTATCCCCTATACCCGGAGGTACGGAAAATATTGTGGCAATGTTTCCAGGAAATACTCCACCACACAAACTATAAAGATAGAATGTGCCGGGTAAACCATCGCTGTTCCAACTGAGATGGCAATAGAATCCATTGGCAGTCATACTGCTTATCCAAACACTATCAACAGTCGGGGGCTGAGAAACTGTACCTTGCAACGTAACGGTGAAAGAATTGGATGAGTACGCCACACTTGAATGGTAAACATCCCAAGCAACAGCAGTGTACGTTTCCGTAGGATTTGTTTGAATGATATTGAATGTATCAGTCTGAATCCCAGTACCAACAAGGTTGTAGTGTACTGCAATCGTAATCCCATCGCTCATCCGAATCAATGAAATAGTTGTCGCATAGCTATGAGCCATGTAGTCAACAGTAAGTTGAATCGGATTCGTTTGGGTGAAATCACCCAACAAGTTGTTAATCGCAGGTAAAGGCGCGGTATTAACCGTCAGAAAACTGGAATCACGCGTATTCGGAGTAGTGTAATCACACACAGCAACTACCATGTAGATATAGTCTATTCCCAAAATTAAACTATCATCTAAGAAAGAGAAATGTTGTGGAATTCCGTGACCAGAGATTGGGGTGCCATGCACGGATACCTGTAAATTATTGTACAGGGTCCCCTCACTCCGCAATACATAGTAATACCCGCTATCTGGCAAGGTAATTTTGATGTGAATTGTGGCTGTACTATCAGTATATGATACCAGGTCAAATTCATTAACTTCTGCAGGAGAAGACGAAAGGGCAATGTTTGTCATAAATAGCACAAACATTGCTGAGAGAGTGGTTATTTTCTTCATTGTATCAAGGTTTTTGGTTTAATTTATCATAGCAAAAAATAAGGCTTTTGTCAATATACAATGAGAATACCTATTGACACACACTTGAACCTATGATAATATACTACTAGAAATTATTAGGCTTAATTACCAATATATTATGCAAACAATAAAGAAAACAATCAGTGGATTTGTTGCCATTTTAGTTATGGCAGCTTTCCCAATACCTAGTCTCGCTGCTGGCGCTCCGACAATCACCACATTGTCCGCGACAGCACCTACTTCTACAGCCGTCACACTGAACGGTTTCTTTAACGCGAACGGGGCAACCACTTCTACTTGGTTCAAATACGGCACGAATGCCACTAACCTTTCGAGCACCACAAACCCTGTCAACCAAGGTAGTGGCACGGGATCTTTTAGTGCTCCCCTCACCGGCCTAACTCCAAATACTACGTATTTCTTCCGTGCCTACGGTTCAAACTTTTACGGTCAAACAATAGCAACTTCAACTCTTTCCTTTACTACTCAAGCAGGACAGGTTTCTAGCCTTACTGTTCAGACTCTCTCTGCTAGCAATATTACTTCTAGCACTGCAACTCTCAATGGCCACTACACTATGAGCGGAGTATCTTCAACTGTTTGGTTTCAGTACGGAACAAATATTGGAAACCTCACAACACTTACCAACCCTCAGCTGTTTAATGCCGGCAATGGAAACTATTCTGCAAACATCAGCGGACTAACACCTGGTACGACATACTATTTTTATGCATATGGATCACAAGCAGGTCACATAGTCTCAGCGACAAATTTACTCCAATTCACTACAGCTCCAGCTCCTGTGTCGCAAACAAGCATGACTGTTGCGACTATTGCACCGGTGAATATCACGCACAGCACTGCTGAAATTCGCGGATATGTCACAATGACAAATACGATCGCAACTAGCCGATATTTCAAGTTTGGTACCTCTGCGACAAATCTTAGCCTAACGTTATCTGTACCTGGTCAGCAAACTTCTTTCGGCATGTTTTCTGGAACAGTTTCAAATCTTCTTCCTCACACGACTTATTACTACCGCGCATATGCCGTAAATAGTGCGGGTGTGACTGTTCCAGGTTCAAGTACACTTCAATTTACAACTTCCAGTGCTCCGCAACCAAACCCAGTGTATGCTTGTAACGACGGTATCGATAACGATGGTGATGGGCTTGTAGACCAAGCTGATCCTGGTTGTACGAGTGCGACTGATAATAACGAGTACAACTATGTACCAACTCCTGTTGTGTACGCTTGTAACGACGGTATCGATAACGATGGTGATGGGCTCACCGACCAAGCTGATCCTGGTTGTACGAGTGCGACTGATAATAACGAGTACAACTATGTCAACAACGGTAGTGCTCCAAATGTTACCACTGGTCCAGCAAACAATGTTTTCCAAACAGGGGCAACTCTGACAGGTAATGTAGATGCAAATAATTCACCAACTTACTACTGGTTCACATACGGCACCAATGGTTCGCTCAACAATTCGACTTCGCAAATGTATTTCGGTACATCAAACGGCAACGTCAACCAATCTATCGGTAACTTGCAATCAAATACTACTTACTCTTACAAAGTGTGCGCATCTAATTCATATGGTTCAAATTGTGGCAATGTGCTTACATTTACAACACCACAAGCACCTTGCACAAATAATTGTGGAGGCTGTACATCAAACTG
>JBDKLD010000067.1:0-5213 GCA_039795715.1 Candidatus Parcubacteria bacterium
AAGAAGTCGAGCTGTTTTATCAAAGGCTTCACCTATCGCATCATCTTTGGTCGAACCGAGCAATTTGTAATCATTCCAGGCTTTAACAAAATGAAGTTCAGTGTGCCCACCTGAAACCAAGAGTGCTACTGCTGGAAATGTCATCTTCGGTATTTCATAGTTTGTTGTTCCGTCGGCATTTTTTTCAGAAGCAGTAAGTAGGACAGAAACGATGTGACCTTCCATGTGGTTGACTGCTACAACTGGTTTTTGCCAAGCAACAGCAAGCGCTCGCGCAAAATTGATGCCAACCCAAAGTGCTGGTTCAAGTCCAGGGCCAACCGTGACACAGATGAGATCTACTTTGGGCACACCGTAGTTTGAGAAAAAGAAAGCTAAATTTTCTTTTGCTTCAGGTTCTCGGGTAAGTTCGGCGAGTGCTTCTTTGCTTCGCTTGTCATCGATTTTACCTATTGCCAAAATGTTGGCTTCGGTGAGTGTTCGTCCCATGAGTTCGGTGATTATTTTCCCGTGTTCTCGCTTGGCAACCATCGGAAAAACTCCGCCGTATTCAGCGTGGATATCTTCTTGAGAGGCAAGTGCATTGCCAAGGACGGCAAACTTGGGTGTGAGTGTTCCGCCGTCTGCTTCAATCACAGAAATAGCGGTTTCGTCGCAGGACGTTTCGATAGAGAGTATTCGTAGCATGTGAGCCCATCCTAGCAAATACGGCATTTTTTGACAATGAAAAAAATTGTGCTATTGTTATGCAAACTAAAATTAAATAAATAAAATAATATGAAAAAAGCTATCATTGTTGCAGGTCCATCTGGCAGTGGCAAAGGTACGCTATGTCGGCACTTGCTTTCTGTCTATACGTTTCTTAAGTTGTCTGTATCAGCGACAACTCGTTCGTCGCGAGGTAACGAGATACACGGTGTCGATTATTTTTTTTGGGAAGTACATGCTTTTCTTGAAGCCAAAGATCACGGCCTTCTTCTTGAATACGAAGAAGTTTATCCTGGGCGTTGGTATGGTACGATCCATCGCATTGTTGAAGAAATTTGGCAAGAAGAAAAAGTTGCGCTCTTTGATGTCGATGTCGCTGGTGCACTGCGTCTCAAGAGAAAACTTGGCGACAATGCCCTCTCGATATTTATCGATCCTCCTTCTATTGAAGTATTATCAAAGCAACTTCATGCTCGGGGGACAGAAAGTCCGGAGCAAATCGCTATTCGTTTAGATAAAGCACCACACGAAATATCTCAAAAGCATTTATTCGACAAAATTGTTCGGAACCATGATCTCTGGCAAGCCAAGATAGAAATTGTTAAAATTGTCGAGAATTTTTTGTCAAAATAATCTACTTTTAAACAGCCCCCGCAATAATCGGGGGCTTTTTTATGCAACGTTCTGTATTTTCTCAAAGTTTTCCACAGGTTTTATTTGCTTGTGAACAATCGTTCACATATACTCTAGACATGGATATTGCAGATATAAAAACCAAAATCGAACGCTTTTTCAAGAAGGAAAAGCGCATGCCCTCATACCGAGAATTGGCAAAACTCGCTGGCTACGCTTCGAGTCAGGCAGCAGTCAGACTTGCTGACAAGCTTATCGATCTCGGCATCCTCGGCAAGAGCGCGAATGGTTCGCTTGTCCCTGGTGGTATGTTCCAGGGTATTCGCAAGCTCGGTCTTGTCGAAGCTGGATTTCCAACTCAAGCCGAAGAAGATATGGCAGATGCACTTTCGCTCGATGAATGGTTGATAGAGAAACCTGAATCGACATTTATGCTCACGGTAAAAGGTGACTCGATGCGCGACGCTGGAATCAAAGAAGGTGATGTCGTAATTGTAGAACGGCGACGCGAAGCCAAGATAGGAGAAATAGTTATCGCGCGACTTGACGGAGGCTACACCATGAAATATTTACGACAAGATAGACAAGGATTTTACCTAGAAGCAGCAAATACCAAGTACAAACCATTTAGACCGACAGAAGATCTCGAAGTAGAAGCCGTAGTGAAGGCAGTTATAAGAAAATATTAAAACATTATCAATTAGAAATTATAAATATGTACTACACATATATGGTGAACAATATAAAGGACAAGAGAGAAGTACGAGCAAGACTCGGCAAGAGAACGGTCAAAGAGAGTATGAGAGAAGGATTGTGGAGTTTCTGTAAAAAAATTTTGCAAAAGTAATTAACAATTAGAGAAATAATGGCTTATGAAAAAAGAACGTACATTTTTACACATCGACGGCGACGCTTTTTTTGCCGCATGCACAGTGGCTCTCCATCCTGAGTTAGAAGGGCTTCCCGTCGTCACTGGCTACGAGAGAGGTATTGCAACCGCGATTAGCTATGAAGCCAAAGCACTTGGTATTACTCGGGCAATGCCTATACACGAGATCAAGAGACAATTCCCACAAGTTGTCATCATGGAGTCTGACTACAGCGCTATCACTATTTTTTCAAAGAGAATGATAAATATCGTGCGACGTTTTTCGCCAGTAGTCGAAGAATACTCTATTGATGAATGTTTTGCAGACCTCACTGATCTTTACGCTTCCTCAAAATTGAGCCCGATAGATATCGCTCGAAAAATTCAAAAAGAAATCGGTGACAATCTCAATATTAGTGTGTCCGTAGGTATTGGTCCAACCAAGGTGCTTGCCAAAACAGCTTCAAAATACAAGAAGCCTCATGGTATTACCGTTATTACACAGGAAAACAAAACAGAACATCTATCAAAGGTCCCAGTCGGTGATGTGTGGGGTATAGGACGCCGGACGACAGTATTTCTAGAAAGTGTCGGAGTAAAGACTGCACAGGATTTTACGGAACTCTCCGAAAAATGGATTGATGCCACTCTTGCTAAGCCATTCATTGAACTTTGGCATGAGCTTCGTGGTAACTCTCTTCTACGAGTCCATTCTCGCGAGGAGGCAAAAGACCAGCAGTCAATTTCAAAGACAGGAACATTCAACCCACCATCCCGTAGTCCGATATATGTTTTTGCCGAGCTTTCAAAAAATATTGAAAATGCATGTGCCAAGATGCGAAGCGAGGGTCTACGAGGCAAGAGGGCAGTTATGTTTATCAAACGCCAGGATTTCAAATACCATTCAATAGAATGTGTCGTAGAGCATCCTACGAACAGCCCGGAAGCCTTTCTAGCTATTGCCAAAGAACGCTTTGCTGAAATATTCAAAAAAGGCGAAGACTATCGTGCAACAGGATTTACTGTCTACGACCTCTCTCCACTACCATTACAAAATGATCTCTTTGGGCAAACAGAATCCACAGATCGTTTTGAGAAGGTTCATCAGGCAATGGATTCCATAGATCAATTCTTCGGTAAGCACACTGTGCACCTCGGCACGACTGCAAGGGCGCTCATTCGTAGAAAATCATCGGGCAATTTTTTCGACAGATTCGCGATTCCGTTTGGTGGAAGTGTGGTATAAGGTATATATGAAATTACAAGATGAACTCTTTGACGTAATCGTCGTTGGCGGTGGTGCGTCAGGCATGATGGCGGCAGGAGTCGCAGGTGAAGCAGGCAAGAAGGTTCTCATAATAGAGAAAAACAAAAAACTTGGTGAAAAGCTCAAAATAACTGGCGGTGGCAGATGCAATATCACAAATGCCGAATATGATACTCATAAGCTATTAAAAAATTATGGTGAAGCAGCAGATTTCCTTTACTCCTCTTTTTCACAATTTGGTGTAAAAGACACCTTTAGTTTTTTTGAAAAAAAAGGCTTGCCATTGGTGGTTCAAGCAAGGAATAGGGCATTTCCCAAAACAGAGAAAGCACAAGACGTTTTCAAAACATTAGAAAAATATTTAAAAAATGGCAGTGTCCATATCAAGGAAAATTGTCCAGTATTAAAAATAATAAGTGACGATGCCACAATTACAGGCTTAGAAACCAATCAAGGAATATTTAAAGCCAAATCATACATACTTGCAACAGGGGGAGTGTCTCACCCAGAAACAGGTTCAACTGGAGATGGTTTCAAATGGCTCAAGAATTTGGGACATACAGTAAAGCCACCAACGCCTACGATTGTGCCGATAGCAGTAGGAGATAGCTGGGTAAAATCACTTGCCGGAGTGTCTCTGTCATTTATGAAAATCACTTTTTACTTAGACGGTAAAAAGGCATTTAACGTAACTGGTAAAATTCTTTTTACTCACTTTGGACTTTCTGGTCCACTCATACTTAACTGTGCTTCAAAAGTCGCAGATCTTTTGCACTCAGGAGAAGTTACCGCCAAGATTGATGCATTTCCAGATACCGATATTGGTCTGCTCGATTCGCGTACAACTTCTGTTTTTGACAAGAATAAAAATAGAGATCTCAAGAATATCTTTAGAGAAATTTCTCCCGCCGGTACTTCTGATGCCATACTCTCGCTTTTGAGTTTTGATACAGCAAAAAAAGTTCATAGTGTGACCAAAACGGAACGCAGGGAAATTGTAGATTTGCTCAAGGCTTTGCCGGTAACTATCACTGGCCTTATGGGTTTCGATAGAGCAGTTGTTGCAGATGGTGGGATTACTCTTTCTGAAATAGATACAAAGACAATGCGTTCTAAACTTTTCTCCAATCTTTTCGTGACAGGTGATCTGCTCCACATCAATCGTCCTTCAGGTGGTTACTCACTGCAACTTTGTTGGACGACAGGTTTTGTTGCTGGGACGCATGCCTAACTAAAATCTTTGTACGTACTATTTGAGCGCTGTCAATATTTACAATCTTGCTAGATAGGTTAGATTTAGTCCGAGGTTGAGAAGACAGAAGGCTGTACTGTAAGGGAAAGCCATTATGAAGTAATTCCTAATATAGCTTCTCAACCTCATAAAAAACACCGCAACGCAAGTTGGGGCGTTTTTTATTTTTAGTTGTATAATGCCCGTATGAAAGACGATGAAATCAAAAATAATATCGAGGCAGAACTGCCGAACGAAATCCTAGACGATGAGGATATTGTTCAGTTTGAGTACAATGCTGATGGAGAAGAAGACCTCAAAGCTACGCTCAAAAAGCTTCGCAAAGATTTGCGAGAATCAGAAAAGCAAAAACAGGAGTACTTAACTAGTTGGCAGAGAGAACGAGCGGATTTCTTGAACTACAAAAAAAGTGAGTCTGAGCACAATCGTAAACTTGAAGCCATAGCTCGCGAACATTTTGCCGAAGAGCTTTTGCCTGTGCTCGA
>JBDKLD010000068.1:0-6275 GCA_039795715.1 Candidatus Parcubacteria bacterium
ATAGAATCAAGGTTTTCGCTTGTTTTGCGGAATTGTGCTTGCAATGTAGTCATAGGTTTCTAGTATACCTAAATTGACGATTTCCACAAGACTTTCTGACGAGCTATTGACAGAATAATAATTTAGTTGTTTTAGGAGGCATGTTCAGCGTCATGCTCTGTTGCAATATGACTAACTAGGTACTCTAGTGTACCATTTACCTTTTTACCAGGATTAAAAACGACTTCTGGGTCAAATGCTTTCTTGACCTCGCCAAAAAGACGCATAACTTCAGGCCCATACTGCTTGACGAGGTAAGGTGTACGGACAATTCCATCATTGTGCTCAGCATCAATTGAACCTTGGTACTTAAGAACAAGATCGTACACTCGCTCGGAAAGCTCTGGAATAATTGTTTTAATTTTTGGGTTTTTAAAATCCATGAGTGGAATGATGTGGAAATTCCCATTGCCAGCATGACCGGCTATTGTGTAAGTTAGTTCAGGATATTCCGCAATCATCGCATTGAGCTTTGGTAAAAATTCGGGTAAATGCTGTGGTGGCACAATTATGTCATCAATAAATGGCGCTGTATGCTTTGTACCAGAGTGCTTGCGCAGCAATGCAAATGAATCTCGGCGCATTGCCCAATATTTCTCGCCTTCGCTTGGATCTAAAATTTTCCTAGTTTTAAGTTTAAACTGCGCGAGCGCAATAATTACATCGTCACACTTTTTCTCTAGCTCAGTTCCGTCGTTGCCTTGAAATTCGATGAGCATAATTAACTTCGGCATACCGCCCGTGAGAATCATCCAAAATTCAGGCATAAAACGGAGCCCAAATTTGACAGTATTCCAAAAACCTTTTTCTTTGATAAATTCAGTGAAATATTTCGCGGCAATACTCATAGTTTTGTCATCGTACGACTCAATTGAGGTCGGTGTGATTGGCAGAATTGTATCTACTATTTCGCCCAAACGATTAAGCGAAGGGAGCATGGCAACGACAAGTCGTGATTGTTCGGGTAGCTCAACAAGACGTAGTGTAATTTCAGTTGCAATACCAAGTGTTCCCTGGCTACCGATAATCACCTGTGCAAGATCAAACACTTCCTCGCCACTTTCGTTCTTACGCCAAATATTCCAAAGGTAATATCCGGCTGAATTTTTATTGATATAGGGACGAGCAGCTGCAACCGTCTTCTCATTGTTTGAAACTATGTCAAAAATTGTTTTGTATATTTCACCCTCGCGCGTAGTCTCTGCCATTTTGTTGTAAAGTTCACGACGCGTGAGAGGTTTGACTGTATATTCGTGTCCGTCAAAAAATACTACTTTCAGTTCTTTGACATAGTCTTCCATTTTTCCATAACGTAGTGTGAGTTCACCACCAGAATTATTGCCGACCATGCCACCGAGTGCGTTGATGGACTTTGATGCAGTGAAGCAAGGCAGAAGTAGATTGGCAGCATTGAGCTTTGCCTCAAGATCACGGTAGAAAACACCGGGTTCAACTTTTATCTCGGCAGTAATCTCAACATCGATGCTCTTCTGAAAATTTGGGCGGATTTTGTATGGGGCCACAGGTCGAATATCACCAATATGGTTGAGGTAGCGCATGACATCAATAATGATTGATTCATTGAGTGAACCTCCTGACATACATGTACCAGCAGCTCGAACAGAAAGTGAGATTGATGTATCGGTTTCCTTTTTCTGCATTGCCCATTGAACAAGCTTTTCTATGTCTTTGGCGTGTTTAGGGAAAACGACTAACTTGGGCATCACCTCAAAAACGCTAGCATCACGTGCGTACTTTTGTAACGTCGCCAAACTATCGTCAACATCTCCCTCGAAAAATTTTTTTATCTCATCTTTCATTATGGGTTTGCAATATCTCTTATACTGTCTACTAATATTTTTTGTGCACCTTCTACATCATTTGTATCCTTGGCATAGTGAGCAAGAGCCTCATTTTGGAATGCTCGGCTAAATGAATATGTCATTTTGAACGGTAATTTGTCGGATAGTCGCATAATCGCATCATAGTTGGCATTAGCTTCTTCGTGAGACTGACCCCCTGACAGAAAAACTACTCCGCCTATGTCTTCGGGCACTGTTTCTTTCAGAATAGCGACTGTTCGCTCAGCAACTTCCTCTGCGGGTGCTCTCCTGTCAGCATTTTTTCCAGAAACTGCCATTGATGTTTTGAGTATAAGACCAGGCATGTAGACATCGGCAGTTTTTAGCTCAGTCATGAGGGCTGTAATTACCATACGAAGTGTTTCTTCAGTATCTGCATTACTATGGCTACCATCCATGAGCACTTCAGGTTCCACAATCGGTACTATTCCAACTGCCTGACAAATAAGTGCGTATTCGCACATGCGCTTTACACTTTCAGCAAGAGCTTCTGCAGTCGGCAAACCATGTGTCACAGAGTAAACCGCACGCCATTTTGCGAAAGACGCGCCCATTTTTTTGTACTCAGCCATGCGTAGAGGAAGGCCATCGATGCCTTGTGTGACAAATTCAATGTCATCTGCACTTTTAAAACCAACGATGCCTTCATCAACTTTTATTCCTGGTTTAATTCCCTTTTCAATCAAGGCATTAGTAAAAAGCTTGCCATTTTTTGTTGACTGTCGGATAGTTTCATCCGTAAGAATAATCCCCGAGAGGAGGTCCTCGAGTCCAGGTGCTGTGATAATCATTTCGCGAAAAGCACGACGTGATTCCTCGTTACATTCAAGTCTTACATCATCAAAACGCTTGCAACATGATTTTGCACTTTCGTCAGCTGCCAGTATTCCTTTTGGAGGATTTACTAGGTAAGTAGCATTGTCCTTGAGCAATTCATTTTCTCCTGTGTTTTGCATAGGAGAATAATAGCATACCTTACCGAGATGAAAAAATGATAAATATAAAATAAAGTATTTCTTAATTCCCACATTTATATATACGAATGCTTTAAATCGTTATATAATTTTTATATGAACATAGAAAAACCGATCGACATTCTGGCAATCGGTGATATCGTCACTGATGCATTTATAAAATTAAAGGATGCAAGCGTGCATTGCAAGATTGATAACACGGCTTGTGAGTTGTGTGTTTCTTTTGGTGACAAAGTCCCCTACGAATCTGTAGAGGAAGTTCGTGCTGTGGGAAATAGTGCCAACGCCTCTGTCTCTGCCGCTCGACTCGGCTTGCACTCCGCGCTCATTGCTGCTGTTGGTGATGACATGCATGGCAAAAATTGTCTTGAGGCTCTCGCGAAAAATGGCGTAGAAACTGCGTATATTGGTATTTCAAAAGAATATCCTACTAACTACCACTATGTGCTTTGGTACGACGTCGATCGCACTATCCTTGTAAATCATGCACCATTCACCTACAAGATCCCTGAGCTCAGTGTTTCCCCGAAATGGGTATATCTTTCTTCACTTGGTGAATCAGCAAAAGAATTTCATACTGAGATACTTGATTACCTTCACCTTCATCCTGAGATAAAACTTGCCTTTCAGCCAGGTACATTTCAAATGAAGCTCGGTATTGAAGGTTTACGTGGAGTGTATGAACGCAGTGACATTCTTTTTTTAAACAAAGAAGAAGCCGAAAGAATTTTGAAGCTTGAACCAACAAAACCTATCGAACTTATGCAGAAGCTAGCTGAGCTTGGGCCAAAAATTGTTATTTTGACTGATGGGTTTAATGGTGCGTATGCATATAACCATGGTGATATGTACTTTATGCCTATATATCCACATACACCAATAGAGCGCACGGGTGCAGGTGACGCATTTGCTTCCACAGTTGTTTCTGCGCTCGCTCTCGGCAAAACTATGGAGGAGGCGCTGACGTGGGCACCGATCAATGCCATGTCTGTTGTGCAATTCGTTGGTGCACAGCGTGGATTGCTGACTCAAACGCAAATTCTTGCCTACCTCACCAAGGCTCCAGCTGAATATTTACTTAAGAAAATATAAAGTATGAAAAATAGTTTTGAAGGAAATTTAAATAGTAGTGATAAAAATGAGGATCTTCCAGAAGATTATCCAGAAAATCTGCTTGAATCTATTGGCAAAAAACCACTCAATCTCCACAAGTATTACGAGGATAAAATCGCCGAAAGCCAAGACACTATCATGAGACTTCGCAATAGCAGTGTCCCTAACAAAGAAGCACTTATCGAAATCGAGCAAGCTGAGTTAGATGTTTATCAACAAATGGTCGAAAAGTTTGAAGCTAATAAGTAATAAATAATATGGAGCAAAGAGAATATTTTTTTAAAGACGGAATAAGTGAAGTAGAAACGAAAGCAATAAAAAATATTGCCAACGACTCGGAGAATTTCTATAATGATAACCTCGATAACCAAAAGGTTTTGGACGGTATAATTTCTGATAAACTTGAGCATGGGAATACCAAAGTACTCCAAACAATTGAGAAATTTACAGATACCATAGACGCACTAGAAGGTCAGTTGAATTACCACGATGAAAAACTTGGTGAATTGGCAGAGCAAATACAGACACTCACGGCAAAAGAAATGGAACTGAATTACAAAGCCATTGTTCCCAAGGGACAACAAGTAGAAAATATGGAAAATCTTGTTGAGCAAATGAATAAAATAAGAGATCAGCTTGATCCTCTCGAGGAAAAGTACGAAAAAATGTTAACTAAGACAGAAAGAATTGGAAAAATTGTTCAAGATAAAATATACACTTTGCATGAACTACTTTCAAATTCTTACGATACACCAAGAAGTTTTGACCCAGAAGAAGAATCTCCAAATAAAAAATATTTAAATAATTAGTTTTTTCTCTCAATCACCTTTTTAGCTGCCTCAATAATATCCTCTACGCTCATTTTATAGTGAGCGAGCAATTCTTCTGGTTTGCCTGATTGACCAAATTGATCATGTACGCCAATAAACTCGATCGGCACTGGGTACTCACCTGCAAGTGTCTCGGCAACTGCTCCGCCAAGCCCACCAGCGATTTGGTGTTCCTCAACTGTGACAATCGATTTTGTTTCTTTTGCGAGTGCGACTATGGCTTCAGCGTCGAGAGGTTTGACGGTGTGAATATTTATAACTGTTGCTCTAATACCGAGCTTCTCTAGTTTCTTTGCCGCCCATAGTGCTTTGTGTGTAAGTGCGCCAGTGGAAATAATACCGACAGATGAAAGTCCGCCTTCAGATTTATAGAATATATTTGCTTTACCTAATTCAAATGGAGTTTCAATAGTCGTCATCACTGGCGTTTTCTCGCGAGCTAGGCGCAAGTACGCGGGCTTGCCAGCATTGGCAAGTGCAATGGTCGCCTTCTTAGCTTCGACAGAGTCGCAAGGAGAAATAACCATCATATTTGGCATCACTCTCATAATAGCCATGTCTTCTATTGCCTGATGGGTACCACCGTCTGGTCCGACTGAAATACCAGCATGGCTTCCGACGATTATCACACCGCGATCATTGTAGGCAACAGTTGTTCGGATCTGTTCCCAATTCCTCCCCGGAGAAAACATTGCATATGATGAGACAAAGGGAATTTTGCCGAGCGCTGCCATACCACTTGCGACAGTGACAAGGTTCTGCTCTGCTACCCCGATTTCGACAAAGCGTTCTGGAAATTTTTCTTTAAATGCCAGCATCTGCGTGCTCTCGGTAAGATCAGCACAAAGTGCGACGACTTGCTTGTCTGCCTCGCCTGCTACTACTAAGCCTTCACCAAATCCTTTGCGAATAGGAATTTGCTCGACGTCGTCGTTCCAAAGTTTTTGATTTAGTTTTAGGTCTTTATTTAGCATTGTAAAATTTCCATATTAATGATGCTCACTTCTTATTCTCCCACCAAGCGTTCGGAGCTCGTTCAGCGCCATTTTGGCTTCCTCGGCATCTGGCGGTTTGCCATGCCAGTGGTAATCGCGTTCGAACTCTTTGACACCTTTGCCTGGGATTGTGTGGGCTATGATGACTGTAGGCTTTTCGTAAATAGTTTTGGCGCGAGCTACTGCATCAGAAATTTCTTCAAAATTGTGCCCATTTATTTCTTCGACATGCCAATTGAAGGCGAGCCACTTATCAGCGAGAGGTTCAAGTGGCATAATATCTTCAGTATTACCGTCTATCTGTATATTGTTGCGATCGACTATTGCAATCAGATTGCGCAATTTATTTTTCCCGGCAAACATAATCCCCTCCCAACTATTTCCCTCTTCGAGCTCGCCGTCTGACATCATGCAATAAACATACTGATCGGCATTTTCGCCTTTGTCCATGAGGATTGCTTT
>JBDKLD010000069.1:0-10410 GCA_039795715.1 Candidatus Parcubacteria bacterium
TGTTGAGAACTACTGTTGCTCCAGAATTTAGCGCCACTGTCATTACAGAACCTGAAGATATCGGGCTATTAAAATTTGCAGAAATATTTATTGTTTGACCAGCGACATACGACCCAGAAACTGTTGTTGAGGAAAACGAATTCAAATATGGTGAATTAAAACCTAGGTTTTTTGTATCGATTACCATGATCTTATCATTTATTAAATTCAATAAAACCTCATCTACATTTGCTAATTCACCAACTTCTATTTGACGTACTGTATCGATAATTGAATCTGTCTCAATATCTATAACCTTTATCTCGCCTGCTCCGCTCGAATTAACATCCTGAGCATATAGCTTATTCCCGATATGGAGCAAGGGGCCAGTAATATTTGGGATTGTGGACAAAATACTATTTGTGAGTGTATCAAAAACGATATACTGTTTATTGCCATCCATCCTAGCGATATATATTTTATTTCCCACGGCTAGCATGTTTAAAAGAGAATCCCCTAAAACTTGAGAATGTACAATTGTATCTGTAATAGTATTAATTACCATTATCCTTCCATTGTTTGGTATCGTATTTGCAATACCAGACAGTACATAAAGGTTAGTTCCCACAGAAACTAGTGGCGCAAGATTGAACACACCCGGAGAAGCTGGGATATTTTTCAAAACCGTCTCAGTGATCGTGTCGACAACAGTGACAGATGCGATTGGGGCTGGGGAAGCTGCATAATTAGAAATATATAATTTACTACCTACTGAA
The DNA here is from genome assembly GCA_039795715.1 of Candidatus Parcubacteria bacterium. Lineage (GTDB taxonomy): Bacteria > Patescibacteriota > Minisyncoccia > Phycocordibacterales > UBA9973 > JAGOSA01. Next base: position 756 of record JBDKLD010000069.1, read on the forward strand.
ATCGAATAGTAGGGGTTATGTAAACCAGTAGTCAATGTTTTAGTGATTGCGTCTGTTCTTGTGTCAACAACAGAAATACTGTTTCCCTGCAAATTATTTACGTATAATTTTGTTCCTACAACAGCAAAATTAATGGGGTAATTGCCAGTAGGAATAGTTGCAATTAATGTATTTGTTTTTAAATCAATTGTAGAGATAGTATTGTTTGAAACATGGCAAATATACAATTTTGTGCCGTATATTGCCATAAAACCTGAATCGGATCCGAGATTAATTGTTGCAACAACAGCCATTGTATTTTTATCGATAACGTATAATTTATCTTCAATATTGTCATAGCCATAAATCTTTGAGCCGTTCACGATCATCGAAGTAATATTTACACTTAACGGAAATGCAAGATTTGCCTGACTGGGAGCTATCGAACCAACAGGAATACCCTCAATTGTTTTTATGGCAGTATTTGTTGGCAAGTATTGAAACTTCAAAGTATTCCCAACGACAGGTGAAGCAAATGCCAAAACAACATTGGTCCCAGTTACTGAGACGCTCGAAACAGCAACAGGAGTATTGTTTATGTTTACCTGAAAGTCACTTATGGCAGGAATTGAAGAGGTACTTAACGATCGATTGAATGTCAGGACAAGAGAATTTTTTGTAAAGTAAGACGAGCTAAGCTTTGCATAATCATAGTAGCCACCATTTATTGCGGAAAAGGAGTTTCCGCTATTGTTGTATTGATCAATGTTTTCAATACCACTCAAACCTACACCGTCAACAACTACATTCCATCCTCCTTCAAGTTTAAATTCTCCGCCCAAAAGATTGGTTTGAGTATTTATATATCTTGTTTTTGTGCCCTGAACAACGCCCGTATCATGAGTAGATACTCCATAAAATGTAGCGTCACCATCTACCATGTTGTTGTTTAATGAATTGCCACGAAAAACAGCACTGCCCGTAACTTCACCATCATTTGTAGCGTTGCCATTAAAAGTGGCATTTCCATCATAGACTGACCCTCCTACTACATTAACAACATCTCCGGCCGCAGGAAGCTGTATGGCTGGCAATGTGAGATCGACATCTAACCAATAATTACCAATTTCAGATGGAGAAGTGTCGATTGCATTGTTGAAATAGTAAGTATTCGTAGAAGCTTTTAGTATGTTTAAATTATTATTTTGGGAAAAAACAAATACTGTCACCAGAAAAATTGAAGTAATGAGGAGAGCTTTTTTATATTTATTATTCATATACGTAGCAAAAATAACCTACTAATAAATTGACCACTTTTTATTCTTTGTTAACTAGCAAGTTCCTCTTTGTACAATTCAACTTCGCAAACACCATCTCTGCGACAAAGCTTACCGCAATCTTTACACATAGAAACAAGTCCATGGTGCGAGTTGTCAGCACAGTCGCATTTGGTGAGCGGCAAACCATGCTTGAGGCAAATTGGCGCTTGGCAAATCCCCTCTTTTTCTGAAACTCCGCCACAGCCACCTGTGCATATATAGTGTGAACTCATGTGACTATTATATATGAAAGCTCAAATACTGCATGTGCATTTCGTCAAAATCGTCCTTGCGCTCCGTGGGCAAACGTGGTAGATTCACAGTGTCATTTTATTAGCGGATTTCGGGATTAATCCTCAAGCGCACCAGGTGAAAAAACCCTACGACACAAGCGCAAAGAGAGCCCGAAACCTTATGTCCGCGATTTTGAGCGGGCTTTTTTATTTCAAAAATTATGACTACAAAAACAGCAGCACCTATAGTCGAAGCCGAAATCGTTCACGAAATGAGCGCTATTCGCACTATGGCAGAAAAGATGCCGATGCCACCAGCTCTCGACGCTCTTGTCGAAGGTCCGGTGATTGGTATTCAAAAGTCATCAGTCTACATTGACCTCGCGCCATTTGGCACGGGTATCATTTATGGTCGCGAGTATCAGAACGCTCGAGACATTATCAAGAAAATAAACCTCGGTGACCTCGTCAAAGCCAAGGTTATCGATTTGCCAAACGAAACTGGCTACATCGAACTTTCTCTCAAGGAAGCTAAGCAAGCGCTCATTTGGAGCGAAGCTGAAAAAGCAGTCAAGGCCAAAACTGTTCTCGAGCTCACTATTAAGGACGCCAACAAAGGCGGACTCATTTTGGAATGGCAAGGTATCGCTGGATTCCTTCCTGCATCACAACTCAAGCCTGATCACTACCCTCGCGTAGAAGATTCTGACAAAGACAAGATTCAAAAAGAACTCAAGAAGCTCATTGGAAAGAAAATTTCTGTGGCTATCATTTCTGCTCTTCCAAAAGAAGGCAAGCTCATTTTCTCTGAAAAGGAATCTACGCCTGAGGAACGTCAAGAAGTTATCGCCAAGTACACTATCAATGACGAGCTCGACTGCACAGTCGCTGGTCTCGTTGACTTCGGTGTCTTCCTCAAGATTGAGGAAGGTCTCGAAGGTCTCGTCCATATCTCCGAAATTGATTGGGGTCTCGTAGACGATCCACGTGCATTCTTCAAAATAGGCGACAAGGTTCGCGCAAAGATAATTGAGATCAAGGAAGGAAAAATCTCACTTTCAATCAAAGCACTCAAGGAAAATCCTTGGAAAGAATTTGAAGGCTCACTCAAGAAGGGCGACATCGTCACTGGCGTCGTCATCAAGTTCAACAAGCACGGCGCGCTCGCTTCTATCAAGGAAGGTGTTGCTGGACTCGTCCACAATTCCCTCTTTGGCGGTGAAGCTAAGCTCCGAGAAAAACTTGAGCTCGGCAAGACCTACAACTTCCAAATCACTCTCTTTGAACCAAAGGATCAACGCATGACACTCACCTACGTCGAGAAGTAGAGAATAACTGGTTCGCTTAGTCAAAAATCGCCCCGAAGTGGGCGGTTTTTGTTTTATTGACATACATATTTTTTATGTTAAGGTTGTAAAAACCTCATTTAAATGAAAACAAAAGTTACTCACAGAAAAACTCTGATAATCCTCATCATGACCATCGCAATCTTGTTGCACCAATTTGTTGGACAACACCATGTACACTACTTTGCCTCTAGTCTGATTAAAAGCTTAGTGGCGATACTAATCACCCTCGCAATATCGAGAGTCTTCGGTTTTGGTCCGATGTTTTCTTCGACCTTATTCTTAATGGTGTTCGTAATCCCAATCTCACATTTATTATTCGGGGTGGTGTTTGAAGGAACACAAACTTGGTATCGTGTATGCGATGTAGTGACAATGCTCCTATCTGCAAAACTCTTTTTCCTGGTTTTTGCTTACCAGCAGATGAAGCTCAGTATAAGCATATTGCAGTTTTGGAAAGATCGCAGATCTCCGACCTATCTAAACCAAAAAATGTTTGTCGAAATGATGTCAGGCTTCCTCTTGGAAACCCAGTACACTCAAGTGGACATGACCGGCGAATATGTTCTTGATAAGGAATTCGTAGGCCAATACTTTGATATGTGCAAACAGGCAGCGTCGGAATACACAGCCGATAAAGGTGAAAATATAATGGAAACATTCATAAAGGATATGGTTGTGTACGAAACATTCTATAGCACCCTCCTTGAGCTATCAAAACTCGAACATAATAAGGTGAATCTAGAGAAGATTGACCGAGTGTTGCACAGCCCAGATGCCGAGGAAAGATTCAAAGATAATCTTCCCGTTCTAAGAGCTAAACGTTGGCAATGGGTAAAGGACGATAGTAGAAACAAGGAAAGGTTTACCGAGCTTCAATCCAAAGGTGCTAGCTTGCTAAATTACTTGTATAAAAAACCAAACGCTGTATAACAGCGTTTTTTTATATTTGACTCAAAATATATTTATGCTATAGTATATTAAATATAAAAACCTAAAGATATGACCAACCTACCAGTGTACCTTATTTTAGCAATTATAATTGCTTGCTATATTCTTTTAAAATTATTCACGAGTAAACCAAAGAACAAAGAGGGACTTGGTAGTACCATTCTCCCTGCAAACAGAACAGTCAAACTCGATAACTTGCCCGTAGGCACGACCATTATCACACTAGACGTAACAACGACGCTACCAACCGTGCAATTTATTCACGACTACCAAGAAGGTATGAGGACAAATACGTTCAAGAACACATTTTTTCTTGAAGGTTTTGGTTCAGAAATACCTGAAAGACTCAAGACGTTTGAAGTTATCGAGGTTGGTAAGGCTAAGATAAAAATACTTTACCAAATCGCAATGATGATTTTCCCTGATGGTTCTTTTGGATAATGGGTAAAAAATGAAATCACCGCTCCGGCGGTGATTTTTTTAATGTGGTGATAAAATATTGATAAAGAAAAGTTAAAATCTCTTCCACAGGAAAATTTGACGGCAATTTTTATGAGCATACAATTACCACGCATGGAAGAGAACATTTCAAGAATCGAAGTAAATATCGCAAAACTAACAACCAATGTTGAGAGAATATCAACTAAAGTTGAGAGCTTAACGACCAATGTTGAGAGCTTAACAATAAATCTTGATAATCTAGCAAGGATGACAGCTGAAGGTTTTGCAAAGAATGAGGAAGACCACAGAAAAATGTGGCAATTCATGAATGAAGAATCCCGGTGGACACGTGCCGAAATACACGACATTAAAACAACACTATTGCCTATTGCTCAACTCAGCGGTGAACACGAAGTACGATTAGACAACCATGATATCCGTATGGACAGACTAGAAAAGAAGGAATCTCCAATAATAAAATCGTTTAATCGTTGAAAAGCGTCATCGCCTTCTCGCGACCTTCACCAATCATAGTTTCAAGCGCTTCGTTCGCGCGCTTCCAGACTTTTTTTAACTCAACCATGTCACTATCACGAAATTTTGTCATGAGGAATTTTATTATTTTATCTTCACCACTCGGCTTTTTGACCATACCTTTTGGTGTATGCGGGGAAACGCCCATGCGAATACGGGGAAAGGCTTCTGACTTTACGGCTTTGATTACAGAAGCGAGGCCATTGTGACCACCAGCGCTACGATTGAAAGAAATTTTCATTTTACCAACCGGTAGATCGAGGTCATCATAGACAACACACATAGATTCGAGCGCTTTTTTTGATAGCAAAAGCGGTCGCACCGAATTGCCGGAATTATTCATAAATGTTTCCGGATTGATGAGTGTGGCTTTTTTTCCGCCGATCATTCCTGTCGCGGTGCGGGCCTTGAGTTTCTTGTCATCTTTCCAATCAGAAAAATCATTTTTCTTGGCAACATACTCCAAAAAACTACGGCCAGTATTGTGCCTACTTCCCTCGTATTCTTTGCCCGGATTCCCGAGTCCAACTATATACAACATGTGGTGATTATAGAATAATCGTAATTTTTATGGAAGCCCGAATAAGAAATAGAGTTTTCGAGGGGGCTCCGCACTACTCAATACTGCCTCTGGCATTGGACGGCCCGAGGACCGAGAAAATTTTCACCAGAAAATTTTCGTACCCCGAGGAAATTACTATTTCTTATTCGGGCTGGTATTTTGCAAAAGAGCTTTAATTAAGATATTTTGTATAAAACACCACTCCAAACCACATTGTGTCAAGCTTATCTATACTGTACAATTACGGCAATGGAAAATACAAATGATCCAATCGAAAATCCAAAAAGAAAAGGAGCGTTTATTTGGGACCTCATCAAATTCTGTCTTATCTCACTTGCAATAGTTTTACCAGTCAGACTTTTTATTGCTCAGCCATTTATCGTCTCTGGCAAATCCATGTACCCAACATTCGACAATGGTCAGTACCTCATCGTCGACGAAATTACCTACAAACTAGAGGACCCAAAACGTGGCGATGTCATTATTTTTCATTTCCCAAACAACCAAAAAGAGTATTTTATCAAGCGCATAATCGGCCTCCCTGGAGAAACGATTTCAATAAGCGACGGCAAGGTCAATATAGTTAACGAAGCGAATAAAGACGGTTTCTCGCTCACAGAGCCATATATGGACAGCAAGCTCAGCGACATGGCACCCAAGACACTTTCAGATACTGACTACTTCGTGATGGGAGACAACCGCGAAGCAAGCTACGATTCACGAGCTTGGGGAACGCTCAGCCACGACCTCATCGTTGGACGCGCGCTTGTACGACTTGTTCCATTCAATGACGCCGCACTTTTCCCAGGTAAATACCAATATACAAATGAGTAAAAAAGAAAACTCCTCGGGGACAAAGCCTAAAAAAGACGTGCAGACGCTCAAAGGTATGCGAGACCTGCTCGCTGATGATTTTTTCAATCTACAAGGTTTTTATGACAAGGCACAAGAAATCGCACTCTACTACGGCTTCAAACCAATTGAAACACCTATTCTCGAATCAGAAGAAATTTTCACGAGCTCTATCGGCGAAGGTACTGACATTATCGACAAAGAGATGTACGCTTTCCGCACCAAGAGCGGTGACCGTATCGCCATGCGCCCTGAACACACAGCGAGCCTCATGCGCGCGTACATCGAGCACGGTCTACAATCAGAACCACAGCCAGTGATGCTCTACCACTACGGTCCAGTATTTCGCCACGACAATCCGCAAGCCGGACGTTACCGTCAATTCTACCAATTCGATCTCGATATTTTAGGTTCCGAGAAATCTATCAACGACGCGCTCGCCATCAAGACAGCTTGGGCAATTCTCGAGGATTCAGGCGCAACCGACCTCATGGTAGACATCAACTCTATCGGCGACAAAGAGTGTCGATCACACTATGTTCGCGAGCTCACCAACTACTACAAAAAGCATATTGCCGAACTCGGTCCAATAGATAAAGAGCGCCTCAAGAACAATCCACTCCGTATTCTCGATTCAAAAGATGAAAAAACAATCATCGTCAACGAGGGCGCGCCAGAAGCTGTGACCTATCTCTGTTCAAATTGTAAAAAACATTTCAAAGAAGTGCTGGAGTACCTCGAGAGCATGGGTATACCTTACCGTATCAACAAATTCCTGGTGCGCGGGCTTTCATACTACACTCGCACCGTTTTTGAAATCTCCACAACAGTTGAAGAAAAAACACTTACCGTTTGTGGTGGTGGTCGCTATGACTACCTCGGCCGAGAACTTGGCAGTAAGAAAGACATTCCAGCTGTCGGCGCATCATTTGGAGTTGATCGCCTCCTCATGCAACCTTGGTACAAGAAACACCCACCACGCGTTCTCAAAAAACCAAAGATGTACTTCATCCAACTCGGTATGGAAGCCAAACTTCGCAGTCTTGGCGTCATCGATATCCTCCGCAAATGTCATATGCCAATCGCCCAATCCCTTTCCAAAGACTCACTCGGAGCACAGCTCGGCTACGCAGAGAAACTCGGTGTTCCATATGCGATTATTTTCGGACAAAAAGAAGCCATGGAAAATGCGGTTATTGTACGTGACATGAAAACTCGCTCACAAAAGACAGTCAAACAAAAAGATCTCGCAATCTACCTCAAGGAACTATAGAAGCACATGCCAAAGATTTTGCAAAAAGATGACCCATTACTCCGCAAAACCGCTCTACATGTCGGCGTAAAAGAATTCGGATCTTCAGCACTTAAAAAGATTGTTAGCACTATGGCAACCTCTCTCGAAGCCGAAGAAGACGGTGTTGCTATCGCAGCCCCACAAATAGGCATTTCCAAAAGAATATTCGTCATCTCGCATCGTGCATTTGAGGTTGGTAGCAAAGGTAAAAAATTGGCAGATAATCTCATCTGCATCAATCCAGAAATTCTTTCAATGTCGAAAGACCGCAAGCTTGTACCAGAAGGTTGTCTCTCTGTTCGCTGGCTCTACGGCAACACACGTCGTGCCTCTCGAGCAAAACTGAAAGCTATGGATATCGATGGCAAGGAATTTACCGTAAATGGCTCCGGCCTCCTTGCCCAGATTTTCCAACACGAAGTTGACCACCTGGATGGCATTCTTTTTATCGACCACGCCAAAGACATAAAGGATTTACCGCCGGAAAGTCTCCCAAAATAACACATGAAATACATCTTTTATGGAACACCCAAGGAATCTGAGATAGTTCTCGATATTCTAAAATCAAACAATTATATTCCCTCACTCATTATTACCGCGCCAGACAGACCATCTGGCAGAGGCTTGAATATTTCAGAGAGCCCAGTTTCAATCTGGGCAAAAGAAAATGGAGTAGCACTCCTCAAGCCAGAAAGCCTTAAAAATACAGAGATTGAAGACAAAATAAAATCTGTAGATGCCGACATCGCAATAGTTTTCGCGTATGGGAAAATAATCCCAGATAATATTCTCAAAATACCAAAGCATGGTACGCTCAATATCCATCCTTCACTGCTCCCACTCTACCGTGGTTCTTCGCCTATCGAGAACACTATCCTCGCTGGCGATAAGGAGGCTGGTGTTTCAATAATGCTTCTTGACGCATTGATGGATCATGGGCCAATAATTTTACAAGAAAAAACAGTTGTGGCAGAAAATGAGTCGGCGCCTGAATTACTCAAGCGACTAGTGAGCAATGGCGCGCATGCGCTGTCACTGTGTTTGCCAGACTACATTTCCGGAAAACTTTTACCTAAAGAACAAGATCATAGTAAGGCGACATATACCAAGAAAATTTCAAAACTCGATGGTGAAATTAATCTAACTGATGACCCACTCACGCTTTATAGAAAATATCTTGCTTTCATGGACTGGCCTGGAATATATTTTTTTGACCGAGAAAGTTCTGATACGCGGCGCATCAATATTAAAAAAGCTACATTTCAAAATGGTAAATGTACTATTCTTCGCGTAGTGCCCGAAGGTAAAAAAGAGGTTGCTTACGAAGACTATTTACGGAGTAAGAATAAATAAAAAAGAACCCCGTTGTAGGGGTTCTGGGTATTATGCAAACTGCAACTGTGTTTGATTTTCTTCAATTTCCACATTCATATCTACCTCAATTTTCGATGGTATATTGATGCTTTTGAAAAAATGTTCCGGGGAAGACATAAGGCTTTCAGCATGAAGTATTGCCTGATTACGGATCTTATTTACCGCCGTAACCTTTTTGAGCTTCAAACCATCTTTCTTTTTTAGCCAATAATTTAGACCGTAGATTGTTTCAAATATTTTAATAGATGAAAATCGTCTACGGGCTCCTTCATTAGTTGACGATGAAGATGAGACAATAACCGCTACTTTGAAATTAAAAGTTTTGAAGCCTGTATGACTATACCCAAGCGCAAGAGAGTGTTCAATTCCCTCATTTTGAATAAATGGATATTTTTCAATAATCGTAAAACCTTCTTCTGCAATAGACTTTTGGGCGAGCAATCTAAAGTGAATGATTGTAAACTCAGTCATCGCTTTTTTCTGAGGAGAAGCATTGTCATCTTTTAAAGACATTGATATTTTGCAAGTATTCAAATTTCGAACACAATCAATAATGTCTTTTGGTTTAGTGGTTTTTGGTGCTTTTGCCATAGTTATATTATTTAGTTTAAATGAAATTAGCCCTCATTATAACTAAATAAGGCAAGAAGTCAATATCTCGTAATGGTTCAATACCTTTGCATCACCAAGGGGTGTACGGTATGAAGATGGCATACACAACAAATGAAAAGGTTGGTAGGGTGAGGGTTGCCGCCATTCGCATGATGAGA
>JBDKLD010000070.1:0-3327 GCA_039795715.1 Candidatus Parcubacteria bacterium
GTCTTGAGTGTTTCGGCACAGGTCATGCATTAGAGGACACAAACTTTGCCTTGATGTTAGCTGAAAAACATAATCTCATAATTTCTGCTGGCAGTGACTGGCATGGCTGTTTGGAAAAGACCGGAGAGACTATCAAGCGATGGCTACCATTTTATTTGAAAAAACTTGGTGATTTAGAGGTACCAGAAGAACGAATTAAGCAAATTCTCAAAGGTCTTGATATCGAAATCTAAATCTTTAAAGCTACCTATTTGGGGTGGCCTTTTTCATGCTTCTGAACCACTATCTGTCGGTTCCATAGCGGGGTATGTTAGACTAAGCAAAGTTCCAACGTCGTACCAACCCCCCCCAAAAAAAACAGTCCCTATGGCAGAATTAAAAACAAAAGTGAATAAGGCAAGCGTAAAGAAATTTTTGAACACGATCAAAGATGTGCAGAAGCGCGACGACTGCTTCGCTATTTCTAGCATGATGGAGAAAGTAGCTAAATCAAAGCCGGAAATGTGGGGTGCATCAATCATTGGTTTTGGCAGGAGGAAGTATGTATACGCAAATGGCAAAGAGGCAGAATAGATGATAATCGGCTTCGCCCCTCGCAAGCAAAATATTGCTCTCTACGGCCTCAAAGTTTTTACAATGACAACCGGTGGCCTGAAAGAAAAAAAGGGAGAAAACGATTTTCTTTTGAAACTAGGAAAGTATAAAGAAGGAGGCGGGTGTCTCTATATCAACAAACTTTCTGATATAAATGCAAAAGAGCTTGAAAAAATCATCAAACTCGCTGTGCATCGTAAAAAATAATATAAAGAATTTATGAAAAAAAGTTCAACAATATTTCTCCAAATATTCATTGTGCTCATCGCCGTTACAGCACTTGCATTTTTACTCTGGGAACCCACTATTGAAGGCAGAAACGTACATGCCACACTATCCGAGATATATTTCAAAGATCCTTTCTTGGCATTTGCTTACATAGGGTCAATTTCATTTTTTGTGGTACTCTATCAAGTATTTAAACTACTCCGATACGTCAGAGAAAATATGTATTTTTCTGCAAAGTCTGCAAGAGCTTTACGAACTATCAAATGTTGCGCACTAATCATTATTGGCTTTGTTGTTGCGGGAGAAATTTCCATCCTTCTCAACCATGGTAATGACGATCCAGCAGGTGGTATTTTCATGGGCATACTCATCACACTTGTCGCTCTAGTGACTATTTCTCTGGTGACGAGGTTTGAGCGGAGATTGCAGTTGAAGATGGAAAAATAAGAGTAGCAATTTTTTTACTGAGCTAAAATGGTAAATAAAAAAATCCGCATGTTTTCACATACGGACTCAAATATAATTCAAAAATAACATCAATCTGGCAAAGCCTCAGCAAAAAATCGAGCGCCATTGTTATAGCAAATATTTTTTACCGTTGAAACATTGAACAGAGTACACATCTCACGGTAGATAATATCAAGTTTGTGGGGCGACATGAGTTCTGCGATTTGATCTGGAAACCGTACGTGCAGTAGACCAAGCGGATCGAGTTTATCTTTCAAAAATTCGTAGGTCTTACTCCACCTGCCTTTATCTTCACAAAACCATCCATCTGAACCAATACATAGTGATCCCACTGCGCCATCAATATTGTTGAGAATGTAGCTCATGTGTTTCTCAAACGCGGCGATTGAATTATCATTTTTACTCAATCCAAATGTCAGCGTGTAGATCCCAATCAGTCCGCCGAGACTAACTGTTTTCTGTAAAACATCGTTAATTGAATTGCGCATATTGCAGTACTCACCGTAGGCACCTGTGTGGCTGATGATTACAGGCATTTCATTTCTTGAGACAATCTCAAGCGCATCGAGCGAGGTGACTGCACCGGAGTGCGCAAGGTCGAGAATCATGCCAACTACTTCCATCTCTGCAATCAGTGCTCTTCCCGCATCAGTCAGTCTGGCTGTTGGTGCCAGAAAGCCACCACCAAAGTTATTTTCTTCCATGTAAGCAATTTGGCATATTCTGATGCCGGCATCGAAGAACTTGTCCATAAAACCGACAAAAGGTGGCGGAGCTTGGAGGTTGAGAATTACTTTCAGACCAGATTTTTGCAAATCACTTTTCTTGAGAACGATGTGGATGCCTTGCGCTTCAAGTATTCGACAATATTCGTTCACTGATGAGAGCATCGTAGTAACATCGGTAATAAATGGCGCAACTGCTGTCACGCTGATGCAAATGTCTTTGTCTTTGAGTCTTGGGTCAATAATTGGGAGTAATGTCTGCGGAGCCAAAAAGCCGAGCAGGTCAAACATTGTCTTCTGCTTATTCATGTATTTAATTTTTAGAGTTTTGTATACTGTACATTATTTATTGGAAAAGTCAAAAAACCATCCGGTATAAAAAGTGGTAAAATATGTAAACAGAAATATGGAACAAACTGATACAAAAAATACATTTTGGTTCAAACGAAAACTTTACGGCTATGGCTGGGTTCCGGCGACATGGCAGGGTTGGCTTGTGCTTGTCGTTTACCTCGTCGCGGTCTGGTTATTTGCGCTCACGATAGATGAAAACTCGCCAACAAGAGAATCAGTCTTCACTTTTTTCTTACCGATGGCATTGCTGACCGCGACACTGCTCCGTATCTGCTACCAGAAAGGTGAAAAGCCCAGGTGGCAGTGGGGGAAGCATAAGGATGATTCTAAGTAGTGATATAGTATTTGTATGGAAAGTAAAAATATCTTCAAAACATTAGCTATTCTCGTGGTGCTCGCAATCGCCTTGGTTTTGATTTTCAAAATTGGCGTTCCCAGAACTGAGCATGTTGATACTCCGACCGACTCTCCGACATCTACCCGTGCGACACTTTCCGGTGAATACCTTTGCATCCACAAAATTACAGACTCTCAAAAAGCTGAAGAAAAAACCGAAGACTGTGTGCCTGGTCTCAAAACCGATGATAGCAAATACTACGCGCTCGACTACAACTTGATGTCACAGACTCGCCCTGAGATTGCGCTCGGTGACCGCATAGAAGCAAGCGGGCTCGTGACGCCGATTGAAGCTCTGAGTTCTGACCAATGGCAAGTATACAAACTGACGGGGATTTTTTCGGTGACTGATTCTTTCCGCAAATTAAATACAGCTCCGATTCCGTACGAGTGTAATGGCGATGCCAAAATTTGCGCAGATGGTTCATCTGTCGGTCGCACGGGAAGCGAATGCCAATTTGCTGCATGTCCCGCACCTGATGCGACTTCTGGGAAAGTCATAACCTCGATAGGCCAAGAATCTACTGTGATGAACGTTACAATAAAGCCGACAAAAATAATT
>JBDKLD010000071.1:0-15948 GCA_039795715.1 Candidatus Parcubacteria bacterium
GCTGAGAAAAACTACAATCGCAAGGTAAACAAAAAGACACTCACATCTGTGCTCTATGGAATTCTTTCCGCAAAAGTAAAAGACAATGAAATCGTTTTTGTCGACAATCTTTCTTTCGGTGATTTCAGCACAAAGGCTGCGAAGACCGCGCTCGCAAATGTCGGCAAGGCAGTTGATGCTCCTCGCATTGCGAACGGACGCAAGCCTGCAGTGCTCGTCCTCCTTGGAAGTTCAGACAAGAAAACAGTTAAAAGCCTTTCAAACCTTCCTTCGGTCGAGGTAGGACAGTGGAAGAACCTCAACCCTTTGACAGCTGCTTCATATAAGTACATCCTCATCTCAGAACCAAAAGAAGCGATCAAGTTTTTTGAAGGCAAGAAGCTTAAACCCCGCAAGGCTGAGAAAGCTGCATAAAATATATGGCAACAAAAAAAACTACAAAAGAAAAAGCAAAAGAAAAGGCAGTCGCTGAACCAAAGAAAGAAGTTTCTATTCTTACCAAGCGCGTCACTGAAAAGTCAGGTTTGCTCTCAAACAAACACGCCTACACTTTCCTCGTTCCTATGGATTCAAACAAAAGCGCTGTTATTGCTGCTTTCAAAAAAGAATTCAAAAAGACACCAGTGAAAGTCTCTATCGCTCGTATGCCGAGTAAGCCACTTTTCCGCGCTGGACGTCCAGCATGGAAAGCTGGTTACAAAAAAGCGGTCGTGACTTTGAAAAAGGATGATAAGATAGAATTCATGTAATTGTATGAAAACATATAAACCAACAACTCCATCTCGTCGAAAAATGGTCACGATCAATTATCGCGACTACCTCACTCGATCAAAACCTGAAAAGTCCCTAACTCATGGACAGCAACGTTCCGTTGGTCGCAACAGCCAGGGACGCGTCACTACGCGTCACAAGGGCGGCGGCAACAAACGTCTCTACCGTGAAATTGATTTCAAATTCGATAAGCGCGACATTCCAGCCCGCGTCACTTCTGTTGAGTACGATCCAAATCGCTCAGCATTTATCGGTCTCCTTCAGTACAAAGATGGCGAGAAACGTTACGGTGTATTGCCGAAAGGCGTCACTGTCGGCGCTGAGATTATGACTTCAGAAAAGGCGTCAATCAATCCAGGTAATCGTCTTCCGCTCAAGTTTATTCCAGTAGGAACATTTATTTACAATATCGAAATCAAGCCTGAAGGTGGCGCAAAGCTCGTTCGATCGGCTGGCACATTTGCTCAGCTCATCGCCAACGACGCCGGTTACGCCCAGATTAAAATGCCTTCTACTGAAGTTCGTAAGATACCTGAGCTCGCTTGGGCATCGGTAGGTACTGTCTCAAACGACGAATACCACCTTATCAACTACGGCAAGGCAGGACGATCACGCTGGAAGGGTATACGCCCAACTGTTCGTGGTTCTGCCATGAACCCAGTTGACCATCCACTCGGTGGAGGTGAAGGCGCACAGGGTGCAGGTATGAAGCGCGTCAAAAACGTCTACGGTAAAGGTATCCGTGGCAAGAAGACTCGTAAGCCAAAGAAATACTCAAACTTCCTAGTGCTTACTCGCCGAAAGACTGGCAAGAAGGGAAGCGGAAAGTAGTACTTCGAACATAATTTCACTACTAGAAATAAAAAAACCACTTTTGAAAGTGGTTTTTTTATTGAAAAACAGCTTGGTTGGTGGTACTATTTAGTCTATGTTTACCAAAACTAAACTTTTCACCAAGAAAGGTTTTACTCTTATCGAATTGCTAGTCGTCATTGCTATTATTGCATCACTGGCAGTTATTGTTTTCAATGCTATCAACCCAGGAAAGCGTATCAAAGAAGCACAAGGTAAAAGTCGAATTCAGAATACCCAAGCAATACTCGATGCACTCCACACATACATCGTCGATAGCCAGGGCAATTTACCAGGCGTACTCACAGCTGCTAATCCAGGTGGTCCAGCGTGGAGCTCTACTACGGGTATGCCCGTAAATGTAGGTACTGGAGCTTCTGTCTGCTCTTTATCATCTGGTTCGACTACAACTATTGGAACTTCGGCAAGTGGTTGTTCAGCGGGAACAACAGCATGTGTAAACCTCGCAAATACAACAAATGGTATCGCTTCTTACCTATCATCAAATCCTATTGATCCGTCAGGAGGTGATACAACAAAGACTGGTTATCAGTTGGAAATGAGCAATGGTATCATCACTGTTAGAAATTGTTACAACGGCAATACTCCACCAATAAGTTTCTCTCGCTAAAAAAGAAATCAACAGAATTTTTATTTTAGAATTTCTTTACCATGCTATCATCTACTTATGCTCAATCATAAAGGATTTCACCCACGTTCAAGGTTAAAGTCTATGTCAAACGCATGGCGTGGTATCCATATTATGTTTAAAGGCCAGTACAATATCTGGATCCACACCCTAGTTCTTGGTCTGGTAATATTGGCGGGTGTTTTCTACGGGATTACTCTTCTGGAATGGATATTCATTATTTTTGCCGCTGGGATTGTCTTTATGGCAGAGGCATTTAATACTGCGATAGAAATTGACATGAACCTCACTAGTCCAGAATTTCACCCCCACGCTCGGGATACCAAAGACGTAGCCGCTGGTGCCGTACTAATAGCCGCTACTGTCGCTTTTATTGTCGGAATCATCATTTTCCTACCTAGGATTATTGTTTCAATTCTCTTATAAAAAAGGGGATTTTCTCGAATTTGACTTTAAATGCCAATCTGCTAATATGCTTGGAGCTCTACAGGGCTTTTCTTTTTTCAAGAATACAACCAGCATATGACGCGATCACTCAAAAAAGGACCGTACGTTGACGTCCGAGTCCTCAAGAAAATAGAAGGTAAAAACCCCATGCAAACTGGGGTTATTAAAACGTGGTCTCGTGCCTGCCAAATTGCCCCAGAAATGGTCGGCTTTACTTTTGGTGTTCACAATGGCAAAACACATATTGAGGTCCTTGCTACCGAAGATATGGTTGGTCACCGACTTGGTGAATTTTCTCCTACCAAAAAGTTCGTTCGTCACGGTGGTAAAATGCAAAAAGAACTTGAAGCCAAGAAAAAGGAAGCTGAAATCACTGCCGCAAAATCTGCAAAGGAGTCTACTGACGCCAAGCCAGCAAAAAAGTAATATTTTAATTTCACCATATACCCATTACCATGAAAGCCTTTTTGAAAAACTACAGACAATCTCCTCGCAAGGTTCGCCTTGTTGGTGATGCAGTGAAAGGCAAGCGTGTTGCTGATGCTTTGTTGTACTTGTCATTTCTCCCAAAGCGCGCAGCAGAGCCGATGAAAAAACTCGTTGCCTCCGCAGTTGCCAATGCCAAACAAGCAGGTGAGAGCACTGATGACCTTGTTATCGCGTCTCTTCGTGTCGACAAAGGCGTCGTCCTCAAGCGTATGATGCCTCGTGCTCGCGGTTCGGCTTTCCGAATTAACAAGCGAAGCTCCCATGTTGCTCTTACCCTTGCGCCAAAGACACCAAAAATTTCCACAAAAGTAGAAACAAAAAAACCAAAAGCTAAGAAAACCGCCAAGAAATAATATGTCAAAAATCGTCCATCCATATGCCCATAGACTTGTAACCCTCCGCGACTGGAAATCACGCTGGTTTGCTGATCCAAAAAAGTTTGCACACGAACTTAAGTCTGATATCGTCATGCGCGAATTCCTCTACAAGAAACTCCGCGGTTTTTACGTTTCTGGTATAGAGATCGAGCGTAACCGTAAATCAACTCGTCTTATTATTCGCACTTCACGCCCAGGTATGCTCATCGGTCGCGGGGGAGACGGTGCTACCAAGCTCAAGACTGAAATTGAGAAAAAGCTCAAGAAAGCTGGCATTGATATTCCAACAGAATTCAAACTCGACATCGTCGAAGTTGACAACCCAGATGCTGATGCAGCTATCGTTGCTTACGCTGTGGCAGAAGGCATCGAGAAGCGTTTGCCATACCGCCGTGTTCTCAAGACAACTATCGAGAAAGTCATGGGCGTTCGTGGTGTCAAGGGAGTTCGTATCGTGCTTGGTGGCCGCCTCGGTGGTGCAGAAATCGCGCGAGGAGAAGAACTAAAGAAAGGCTCGATTCCTCTTCAGACTATTCGTGCTGACATCGACTTTGCTCGTGAGAAGGCGCACATGACCTACGGCGATATTGGTATCAAAGTTTGGATTTACAAGGGCGAAGTTTTTGCCGCAGACAAAGCTGCTGCCGACAAACGTCGTGAAGCGAATAATCAAAATTAATATATGTTATTCCCAAAGAAAGTAAAACATAGGAAGTGGCAGTCCACTCGCCGAAATATGAAGAAGATCACTCCGGAAACCCGTGGCACGACACTTTCTTTTGGCTCATTTGGTCTCAAGTCAGAAAGCTATGCTCGCGTAGAATCAAAGCAGATTGAGTCTGCCCGCAAAGCTATGGCTCGCCAACTCTCAAAGACTGGACGCATTTGGATTCGCATTTTCCCAGACCGACCTTTTACCAACAAGCCACCAGAAGTGGGCATGGGTAAGGGCAAGGGTGATCCAGCTGGGTACTGCTTTGAGGTCAAGCCAGGCCGTATTATTTTTGAAGTCGACGGCGTAGACGAACCGACGGCCAAAGAAGCTCTCCGCAAGGCGGGAACAAAGCTTCCTCTTAAAACACGTGTCATTGCACGATAATATTTTATATATGGAAAAGACAGAAAAAAAAGCAAATATCAAAACCTTGACGGGAGTAGTCGTTTCAGACAAGATGCAGAAGACTGTTGTCGTGTCAGTGACTCGCTACGAGAAGCACCCAAAATACAAGAAGTACCTCAAGATTTCCAAGAAGTACAAAGCTCACGATGAAGCTGGTCATAAGGTTGGCGACAAGGTAACTATCGTAGAAACCCGCCCAATTTCAAAAGATAAACACTTCAAGGTGGTCAGCGAATAAACAATTACCGAATAAATATATGATACAAGATGGAACAAATGTAAAAATAACAGACAATGCCGGAGGCACCATGGGGCGCGTTTTCAAAGTGCTCGGCGGTTCCAAGCGCCGTTACGCAGGTATCGGTGATCTTGTCATCATCTCAGTAAAAGTTGCTGATCCTCGCAAGGGCGTCAAGAAAAAGGACATTCATCAAGCTGTCGTTGTTCGTACAACCAAGGCTTTCCGCCGCAAGGATGGTAGCTATATTCGTTTCGATGACAACGCTGTCGTGATTTTGGAAAAGGGTAAGAAGGATCCAAAGGCGGGACGCGTATTCGGTCCGATGCCACGTGAACTCGCCGAAAAGGGTTTCCAGAAAATTATTTCTCTAGCGCCAGAAGTTATCTAGCAAAATCATTTTTTCATCAATTTTTTATAAACATATGAAATTCAAAAAAGGAGACAAAGTAATAGTCGTCGCAGGCAGAGACAAAGGCAAGTCTGGTGCAATTGTGCGTGTCTTACGTGAGAAAAACCGCGTCGTTCTCGATGGCGTCAATGTCGTCAAGAAACAGCAGAAGGCAAAGCGAAGCGGAGAGAAAGGCCAAGTCATCGATGTCTCAATGCCAATTCATGCATCGAACGTCATGATTGTCGACTCAAAATCAGGTAAGCAGTCTCGCATCGGCAAGAAAAAAGTAGGGGACAAGTACATCCGCGTTGCCAAGAAGAGCGACTCAGAAATTTAATCCAAAAATTTGGAAATATTTATATGAACAAACACGAAACCGTAAAAGAAAAAAATGACAATGCCTTTGCCGCTCTCAAGGCAGACTTCGGCTACAAGAACAAGATGGCTGCGCCAAAGCTCGTCAAAGTTATCATCTCAAGCTCTACTGGTACTGCAATGAAGAAAGATCCAAAGCGCAATGATCACGTCAAAGACCGCATTGCCAAGATCACTGGTCAGAAGGCAAATGTTCGCGGTGCCAAGAAGTCGATCGCTTCATTTAAGATCCGCACTGGCGATCCTGTTGGTGTCACCGTCACGCTCCGAGGTGCTCGCATGTACGGCTTCCTTGAGAAGCTCGTCAATATCGCTTTCCCTCGTACCAAGGACTTCCGTGGCATTGATCGCAAGGCGCTCGACAGTATCGGCAATGTCACGCTCGGTCTCAAGGAGCACACCATTTTCCCTGAAACTGGCGACGAAGATATCCGCGACGTTTTCGGAATGGCAGTCACGATCGTCACTACCGCCAAGACCAAAAAAGAAGGCGAGAAATTCTTTGAACATATCGGTGTGCCATTCAAGAAAGTTGCCTAATATTTTAAACTTAAAATCCCGCCGTAAGGCGGGATTTTATTTTGTTTGACAAATTACTCTGATGAGATAGTCTTTGGGGAAACTCAAATCTTTCTAAAACTAAAAAATATGAAAAACAAACAAACTGATACCTATGAATTGCGTGGCGTTTCTTCAAGTAAGGAAGACGTTCATAATGCAATCAAAAACCTGAGTAAGGGACTCTATAAAGATACCTTTGCCAAGATCGTGCCTGATAGTCTTACGGGAGATGAAAGATTTTGCCTGATTTCTCATGCCGACGGTGCCGGTACAAAAGCTTTGGCTGCGTACCTTTGCTACAAGCAAACAGGAGATCTCAGTGTATTTCGCGGTATTGCCCAAGATTCTATAGTTATGAATCTTGATGACATGATTGCATGTGGTGCGACTGGACCATTTACCTATGCGCAAATAATTAATCGCAATAAGAATCTTATTAAGCAAGAAATTATCGATGAGGTTATAAATGGCGCGCAGGAATTTTTTGATCGAATGAAGCAATTCGGTATCGACATCACTTTTACCGGAGGAGAAACGGCCGATCTTGGTGATACAGTGAGGACTTTGACTGTTGACGGTGTCATGACTGCTCGCATGAGACGTGATGATATTGTACATATAGACATCAAGCCCGGAGACTATATTGTTGGGCTGGCATCGAGTGGACAGTCTGCTTATGAAGACAGCCTAAATAGCGGTATTGGCTCAAATGGTCTAACTGATGCCAGACATGATTTGCTGGAAAATGAATTTGCTTTGATTTATCCGGAAAGTTACGACCCTAGAACACCGGAAGATCTTGTCTATCGTGGCAGGTTCAATTTTAAATCTGTCGGAGTGAATGCTTTTAAAGACTTGCTTCTGTCGCCAACTCGTACATACGCGCCGATAGTAAGAGACGTGCTTAGTCGCGAGACGAGAAAAGATATAAGCGGCATTATTCATTGCTCTGGTGGGGGTCAAACGAAAGTACTCAATTTTGTCGATAAAATCCGCATCGAGAAAGACAACATGTTCCCAGTGCCAGATATCTTTAAGCTGATTCAGAAGGAGTCAGGCAAAGATACAGCCGGCATGCTTTCTACTTACAACATGGGTTCACGTATGGAAATCTATGTTAGAAACGAAAAAACGGCTAATCGTGTAATGTTCCTGGCTTCGTCGTATGGCGTTGACAGCAAAATAGTTGGCCGATGTTTTGAGAAAAATGACGGTACTGAAGTTGCCTGTACTTTACCAGGCAGGGAAAGGGTGGTAATTTCCCAAAAATCCAAGTAATTGACACAAAAGGGGCTTCCTGCTAATATAGCGGAAGCCTTTTATTTTTCGTGGCAATCCGCTTTTCTCCTTTATTTCTCGCCTTGTCCTAGTCCAAAGCTTGGCTTGGTTGAGGAATAAAGCAAATAAGCGCGATATTCCCGAAACAAAAGGTGACTTATCACTATGGCAAAAACCTCAGTAAAAGTGCGCGCAGCGCGCAAGCCTAAATTCTCTACCCGGAAGACAAACCGTTGTTTTCGATGTGGTCGAGGTCGCGGTTTTATGCGTGATTTCGGTCTTTGCCGTATCTGCTTCCGTGAGTATGCAAACGAAGGCAAGATTCCAGGCGTTCGCAAGTCATCTTGGTAATCAATTTTTCTCAATAAATATATGACAGACCCAATCGCAGCAATGATAACAATGATAAAAAACGCATCACATGCAGGTAAAACTGCGGTGACTGTTCCTCATTCAAAAGTAAAGGAAGCTATTGTTGTCTGCCTCAAGCGTAGTGGTTTTGTTGCAGAATTTGAGAAGAAAATTCGCAACGAACGACCTTACCTCGACATTACGATCACTGCAAAAAACGGCACAAAAATAAACGACGTCACTCGCGTTTCCAAGCCATCACGTCGCATGTACAAAGGTAACAAAGAAATCCGCATGTACAAGAATGGCGCTGGTATTTTCGTATACTCAACACCAAAAGGAATTTTGACAGACAAAGAAGCCCGCAAAGAAATGGTCGGCGGAGAAATTCTTTTTTCAATTTGGTAAGCATTAAATAATTTTATGTCACGTATCGGCAAACAAGAACTCACTATACCAGCAGGTGTTACCGTAACTCAGTCAAACGGCGTTATTACTGTTGTCGGTCCAAAGGGAACACTCACCAAGCCTATGCGTGATGAAATTGTTATTACAATTGACGGTGCCAAAATCACTCTCGCTCCCAAGAATCTCGACACCAAGTTCATGAATGCGCTTTGGGGTACGTACGCTTCTCATATCAAGAACATGATAAAAGGCGTCACTGAACCGTACACAAAGAACCTCATTCTCGAAGGTGTCGGTTTCAAGTCAGATGTCAAAGGTGAAAACCTTGAGCTCGCGCTCGGTTTTTCTCACCCTGTTTCAGTCGCTGTCCCGGCTGGCCTCACCGTTACCGCAGTCAAGAACAATATTGCAGTCACAGGTATCGACAAAGAGCTTGTTGGTCAATTCACCGCAATGGTTCGTGCTCTCAAGAAGCCAGAGCCTTACAAGGGTAAGGGTTTCCGTTACCAGGATGAAGTTATTCGCCGAAAGCAGGGCAAGAAGGCTGCATAAACCATATGAACAAGAACATCAAAGCCGAAAAAAGAATGAGGTTGAAGGGAAAAATCCGATCCAAGGTTTCTGGAACAGCAGAACTTCCTCGTCTTTCTGTTTTCCGTTCAAACAAGTTTATCTATGGGCAACTCATTGACGACACAAAAGGTGCTACACTTCTCTCGATCAGTGACATCAAGACCAAGGTCAAAACCAAGGAATCGGGCGGTAAGCGCGCTTCTGCTCGCAAGATGGGTAATGACATCGCAAAGGGCGCAGTTGCCAAAGGCATCAAGAAAGTTGTCTTTGATCGCAATGGTTTCAAGTACACTGGTCGCATGAAAGAGTTTGCAGATGGTGCTCGAGAAGGCGGATTAATTTTCTAAATATATATGGCTGACATAACACCAAAACCAAATACATCTACATCAACAAGTGCTCCAGCAGCAGGTGGTTTCCGCGCAAGTACTCCAGGCTACCGAGGCGGTGGCGCAGGCAGTTCTCGTGGTGGACAAAGTGGTGGGCAACGCCGTGGCCCACGTCGCGATTTCGCAGATCGCCCAAAGCCAGAATTTGATCAAAAGATTCTCTCAATTCGTCGCGTGACTCGTGTCGTCGCTGGCGGTCGTCGTTTCTCACTCTCTTGCGCAATTGCGATAGGGGACAAGAAAGGCAACATCGGTCTTGGTACAGGCAAAGCAATCGACACTTCACTCGCCATCAACAAAGCCGTTCGCTCAGCTCGCAAGAATATGATTACGCTCAAGCTCACCAAAGAAGGTTCACTTCCATATGAAGTGTCTGCAAAGTTTGGTAGCGCCAAAGTGATGATTATGCCAAATCGTGGCAAGGGTCTTGTTTCCGGATCTGCTGCACGTGATCTGCTCGTTCTCGCAGGCGTAAAAAATGTCACTTCAAAAGTACTCTCAGGTTCAAAGAATAAACTCAACAATGCTCGCGCCGCTTTCGATGCGCTTTCCAAGATCGCTACTCGTAAAGTCGAAAAGCCAGCCGCCGCTCGCGATGCCGAAATTTTTTCATAAAATTATATGCAGCTACACACAATTCAACCAATAACAAAAAATAAGAAGCGCATGACAGTCGGTCGTGGTGGAAAACGTGGCAAGACTTCAGGCAAGGGTACCAAAGGTCAGAAGTCTCGCGCTGGACGCAAACTTCGCCCTGAGCTTCGTGACATCATCAAGAAACTGCCAAAGATGCGCGGTCGCGGCAAGAACATTTTCCAGAGTTTTCAAGCGAAGCCTGTGGTTATCAACCTCGGCGCTATTGATTCGGCTTTTGAAAAGGGCGCATCAATAACTCCGGCAACACTTGTTTCTGCTGGTCTCATTCGTATCCGCCAAAGTGACAAACCTTTTGTCAAAATTCTCGGCACAGGTGAAATCACTAAAGCTCTCGAGTTCTCCGGTGTTATCTTTTCAGCAAGCGCAAAAGCAAAGATCGAAAAAGCCGGTGGCAAGATTAGTTAATCAATCCCATGGCAAACGTCACTCACAAACTAAAACTTCTCTTCACAGATAAAAGCCTCCGCAAACGCATCTTTTTCGTTCTCGGGGCTTTTGTGGCTTTTCGACTCTTCGCCGCTATTCCAATTCCAGGCGTCGACAAAGAACAACTTGTAGCTTTCTTGGCTAATAACCAATTCTTTGGTCTATTGAACGTTTTCTCTGGCGGTGGACTTTCAACTCTTTCGATTGTGATGCTTGGCGTTGGTCCATACATAACTGCTTCGATCATCATGCAATTACTCACGCTTATGGTTCCATCACTCAAGGAAATGAATCAAGAAGGTGGGGAAGCTGGCAGGAAAAAGTTTGCCCAGTACACTCGTTTGCTCGCTATTCCACTTGCGCTCATCCAGGGCTTCAGTCTCTTGGCATTACTTTCAAGCCAAAACGTCATCGTAGATACGACTCTTTACATGAAAGCTGTAAACCTCATCATTATTACCGCAGGCGCAATGCTCACGGTCTGGATAGGCGAGCTCATTTCAGAGTTCGGTATTGGCAATGGTGTTTCGCTCATAATCTTTGCTGGTATCGTCGCTGCGCTTCCTGGCCACGTTAGTCAATTCATTTTTACTTATGATCAAGCAAGTCTCCCTATTTACTTGCTCTTCCTTGTCATTGGCCTCCTCGTTGTGGCTGGTGTGGTGATGATTACCGAAGCAGAAAGACCGATTGGAGTGACGTACGCGCGTCAGGTACGTGGTATGTCAACATCAAGTGGTGTGACTACCTACATTCCGCTCCGCCTCAATATGGCAGGTGTTATTCCGATTATCTTCGCACTTTCCATTTTGCTTTTCCCGCAAATATTTTCAAACCTTTTCGCCAACTCTTCTCATGTCTGGCTACAGCACATTGCCTCCAAACTCGCGACATTTCGTGATACAACATTCCTCTATGGTGCTATGTACTTCTTGCTCGTTTTTGTCTTTACGTACTTTTACACATCTGTTACTTTTGATCCAAAACAAATGGCAGATAACCTTCAGAAGAATGGTGCTTTCGTTCCAGGTATTCGACCGGGCGAATCAACAACGACATATATTTCAAATATCGTCACACGCATTACGCTTGTCGGCGGTCTATTTCTCGGTATCATCGCAGTCTTACCGCTCATTGTTCGCAACCTCTCGGGTATCACCTCAATCTCACTCGGCGGTACAGCTCTCCTTATCGTTGTCTCTGTTGTGATTGATCTCATTAAAAAGATCGATGCACAGACCTCAATGCGAGAATACTAGTTTTCTGCTATAGTTTTGCCATGCAACCGCAAACTATCATCCTCATGGGCCGCTCAGGCTGTGGCAAGGGGACACAGGCCAAACTCCTCAACGATTATCTTAAGGCCAAAGATCCAGAGCGCGACCTTTTCTATCTCGAAACAGGCGCAATGTTCCGCGACTTTATTGGCGGAGATTCATACTCAAGTAAGCTCTCTAAAGAAATCATGCAGGCTGGAACGCTTCAACCGGCGTTTTTGGCAATTCATATTTGGTCGCACGAATTTATCGACAACCTTAAAGGTGGTGAGCACATGGTGCTCGATGGCACACCCCGCACCCTTTCTGAAATAGAAGCGCTCGATACGGCTTTTACTTTTTACAAACGTGTAAATCCGATGGTATTTATTATTGATGTTTCGAATGACTGGTCGCGCACGCGCCTGAAAGAGCGCGGGCGGATGGATGATCAGAAGGCTAAAGAAGTTGAGCAGAGGCTTGCTTGGTTTGACACAGATGTTGTGCCAGCAATCAACCACATGCAAGGTGCCAAGATGTACAATGTCATCAAAATTAATGGCGAGCAGACAATTGAGCAAGTCCACTCGGATATCATTACTGCTTTGGAAAAAACCTATGGCACGAATTAAAAATGAAAAAGAAATAAAAATTTTACGTGAAGGCGGCAAAAACCTTGCTCAGATTTTGGCAAAAGTCGGTACACATGTAAAAGACGGCGTCACGACTCAAGAGCTCGACACTATTGCTCGAGACCTCATCAAAAAAAAGGGTGATGTTCCATCTTTTCTTCACTACACCCCAGAGGGGATTCGTCGCCCGTATCCGGCAGCACTTTGTGTTTCTATCAACGAAGAAGTCGTGCATGGTATTCCAGGTAATCGCAAAATAAAAAATGGCGATGTTGTCTCGATAGACCTAGGGCTTCAGCATAAAGGTTTATTTACCGACCATGCAGTTACACTTGTAGTCGGCAAAGCAACGAAAGAACAAAAAAACTTAATCGAAGGCACCAAGAAAGCACTTGTGGCCGGTATCAAGGCAGCAAAAGCCAAAGCTACAACCGGCGATATTGGTGCTGCGATAGAGAAAGTACTCAAAGCCCACAAGCTCGGCGGTGTGCGCATACTCTCGGGCCATGGCGTTGGTCACGCAGTTCATGAAGAACCATACGTACCAAACTACGGCAATCCTGGCACAGGAGAGTCGCTCGCTGCAGGTATGGTGATTGCTATCGAACCAATGGCTACTCTTGGCTCTGGACGAGTCCGCGTACTCGCCGACCAGTACACGTACATCGCAAGCGACCAAAAGCTCTCGGCACATTTTGAACATACTGTACTAATTACAGAAAAGGGGAGCGAAGTGCTCACAAAATAGTATGATTATTCAAGAAGATAATAATAGTAATATTAAAATTGATATATCAAATCCTGATTCCGCGCAGGCTGATTTGGTTGAAACTTTATATAAAAATTTAAAAATTGACAGCACTGTACCAAGAGAAGAAAATGCCAAAAGTGTAATAGGTAATCTCAGGCTAGAGATAGAAAAAATAAAAGAACCAGACAAACGTTCGCATGCTTTTTTTGAGCTTGCAATGTATGCTAGAAGTGTTGGGGAAAAGGAGCTTGGTAAAGAATGTGCTGATCTTTCTCATAGTGCAGAAGAAGAATTTATGCTAAATAGTAAGACTCGTGACAGTGAAAAAATAGGAAAAATCAAGATGCAGATAAACGCATATTTATCCGGAGATAAAGTCACGTTAGATACTCTAGAAAGTGCCAGAGCGAAATTACCTGAGGCCAAAATACTCTCTATTCCTAGTGGTGGTGATGAGGCTGAAGTGGAAACTGACATTCAGCAGGCGGCATAAAGCCACTTTTCTAGTATAATATAGTAAGTATGGAAAATAAGTCAGAGTCCTTTGCCGGCTTCAAAACTCCCGAGGAAGAATTACACTTTCTTCGTTCGTATATCACACAGAAAGAAGGCGCTTTGCCTCAGGCTGAAAGGACGCCCATGTCGCATGCCGAGACTGCAAAAGCTGTTGTTAAAGAATACGCGGCAATACCTGTTGCTGAGGTTCTCCACCCATCAGCGGTCGTTGCGCCACAAGAATCCGAAGCTATTGTTCTCCGTCTTGCTCCTGAAACACATGACAAGAAAATAGAAGAGCTTTTTGGCATTCTTCTTGAAAATGGTTTGAAAAATACTCTCTCTGTTATTGAGAAAATGAATGATCCTCACATTGATGATGACTTTCACCGTTTTCTCGTCCAATATTTGCAAAATGGTACATTGCCGGACATGAAAGAGGGAAGTCCAATTGAGAAAGCCCTCCATATGCGATTATTTGAAGTTACTTTGCCCGCGCCTGCCGATGAAGAGAAAAAGACGTTTAAAGAGCTTATTTCGTCTATGGAACAGCTCTATGCGGGTCTTCAGGCAATTGCAGATGGACGTGATAACAAGGGCCGTGACTATTTTACTCTTGAAATTGCAGAACAAAACACCAATAGCCACGTCGTTTTTTATGCTTCTGTACCAGTGAGTAAAGCAGACTTATTTGAAAAACTTGTCTTAGCGATTTTGCCAAAAGCTCGTGTGGCTGAGAAACCTGATGACTACAATATTTTTACTGAAGGTGGTGTTCACGCCGGAGCAATAGCTGAGCTCTCTGGCCACGAAGCATTTCCCATACGTACATATGACAAGTTCGACCATGACCCAATGTACGCAGTGCTTTCTGTATTTTCAAAATTAAAAGAATCAGGAGAAGGTGCGGCTATACAATTTGTGATTGCGCCAGCGGGAGAAAAATACATCAAAGATTTTACTTTTGCACTTAGTGAAGTGAAAAAAGGCGTCAAAATAGAGAAGCATGGCAAGCTTTTCGACGGTTTCGACAAAGTATTTTTTAAAGCCGGCAAAGAATTGATTACTGGAAAAAAAGAAGAAAAGCCTGAGGAAAAAAAGATCGACGAGAAGGCTATCGAGTTTATCGGCGAGAAAATCAAGCACACTGTGTATTCTGCCAATATTCGAGTTGCCGCTTCTTCGGAAAGCGTTGAGCGTTCCAGGCAAATCATGAATGAAATCAAATCCGCATTCAATCAATTCACTGAACCTACGTCGAATAGTATTGTGTTTCGTGACATTGAACCAAAACGTCTCGGTGAATTTTTCCACGATTTTTCATTTAGACTTTTTGATGAAGGGGAAATATTACCACTCAATTTGCGAGAGCTCACGAGTATGTACCATTTCCCGTATGGTATCGGCTCAGCGCACCAACTCAAAGAAGCCAGTGCAGTAGAAGCGCCACCACCACAAGAACTTTCTGGTAATCATGAAGGCGCGATTATTGGAGTCAATCGTTACCGTGGCACAGAAACACCGATTCACTTCGCGCCAGAAGATCGTTTGCGACATTTCTATGTTATCGGACAGACAGGAACTGGTAAAACTACTCTGCTCAAAAATATGATTGTGCAGGATATCAAAGCCGGCCATGGTGTTTGTTTCATCGATCCACACGGTACTGATATCCAAGATATACTTGCCCAAATTCCACGCGAGCGTATAGACGATATTATATATTTTGATCCAGCATATACTCCTCGACCAATGGGACTCAACATGCTCGAATACGACGTGCGTTTTCCAGAACAGAAAACTTTTGTTATTGATGAAATGCTCTCGATTTTCCGCAAGCTTTTTGGCGCTACGCCGGAAGCTATGGGCCCAGCTTTCGAGCAGTACTTTAGAAATGCCTGCTTGCTTATCTTGGATGACCCTGAGGCTGAAACAACTATTCTTGATATTGGCCGTGTGATGTCAGACAAACCTTTTCGTGAAGAGAAGCTGGCAAAGTGCAAAAACCCAATAATCCATCAGTTCTGGAGCGCTGCCGAGAAAACAACTGGCGAAGCTGGACTTGCCAACTATGTGCCGTACATTACCAACAAGTTCGATGTCTTTGTGACCAACGAAATTATGCGCCCAATTATTGCGCAAGCAAAGTCAGCTTTTAATTTTCGAGAAATAATGGATTCCAAGAAAATTTTCTTGGTCAATTTGTCCAAGGGACGTCTTGGTGAAATAAATGCTAACTTAATAGGTCTTGTTATTGTCGGCAAAATTCTCATGGCAGCGCTTTCCCGTGTGGATTCTTTTGGAAAAGACTTGCCACCATTCTATTTATACATAGACGAATTTCAGAATGTTACTACCAACTCTATTTCACAGATTTTGTCTGAAGCTCGCAAGTACAAGCTTGGTCTCACAATTGCGCACCAGTTTATCAAACAACTCGATGAGGGAATCAAGGACGC
>JBDKLD010000072.1:0-6183 GCA_039795715.1 Candidatus Parcubacteria bacterium
CGAACTGAGGCTTTTTGCCAAAGCAACACTTGGATTTTTTCGCGTTCCTCAATTGAAAAATGTTTGAATTTCATACACTTGAATTTTATCAAGTGTTGCAATTACTTGTTGAACCTATGAATTTTCATACTAAATTGAGAAAAAATAGTACAAAGCAAAAACCGCCCTCACCTTTCGGTGTATGGGCAGTTTTTGTTTTCGGGTTTGCGATTATTGTCGCATGCCGATTAAGTATTTTTTTGCATTTTGCGAGAGATCGACAAAATCATCAGCTGCTTCTTTGAGTTTGAGCGATGCGGATTTTCCGAACGCTGCAACTTCGACTTGTATGCCGGAGTGTTTTTGCAAATACTCAACGAGTGGGACAAAGTCTCCGTCGCCAGAAAGAATGATGGCAGCATCAATGCGCGGTGCAGTACGCACGGCATCGATTGCGAGCCCAACATCCCAGTCGCCTTTCTTGGCGCCACCAGAAAAGATCTGAAGGTCCTTGGTGCGGGTTTCTATACCCATCTTCTCAAGTGCTTCAAAAAAAGCCTTCTCATCCCCCGCTTCCGAGGTGATGACATACGCGATCGCGCGGACGAGCTTGCGCCCTGCCACAGCGTCTTTGACCACTGATCCAAAATTTACTTTTCTATTGTAGAGGTTGCGAGCGCTGTGGTAGAGGTTTTGAGTATCTATGAAGACAGCAACGCGCTGCTCTTTATGTTTTATTATAGACATATATATAGTATGAAAAATTATTTAATTATTTTTAAAAAATATCGACCGTGCCTGTTGCTTTGGCAGAAAAAGTATAGCCAAATAGTGAAAATAAACAAAACCCGCCAATGGCGAGCTTGTTGTTACTTGAGTGCGAGAGCTTTGGTGACTTTGGCGTAGGCCGTTTTGTTCTTGCGCTCGAGGAATTTCATGTGGGAACGTCGGTCTGCAACCATCTTGATGAGACCACGGCGGGAATGGTTATCCAGCTTGTGTTTCTTGAGATGTTTTGAGAGGCTTTCGATCCTTTCAGTCAAAATAGCGATTTGCGCCGGCGAAGAACCGTTGTCCTTGTCGTGCAATTGCACCTTTTTGATTGCCGCTGCTTTCTTTGTTTTCTTCAACATAGCTTGCATATAGTAGCACAGTATTAAAAATTTTGCAAGACCCCCTATATAGCCCTACTAATTTGCTATTTTGACCAAAAAAAATCCCCCTCATTCTTCATGAGAGAGATTGCTGTAACCATGCTCGAGTCTGTCTTCGTATTCATGAACTTGTCGTTCTTCTTTTTTTGTGGGTATCAGCATGAACGATAGCAATACGAGTATGCAGAATACTATTGCTAAATACGATAGTTCCGGGTCGAACATTAGCCAGAAGAAAAGTGAGATGGAAACAGGCATTCCTAAAATTTCTAATACTTTGTTTCGGTACATGTTTTCGAGTTTTATCGATAGTACTACTCAGTAGATCTTTTGTAAATACGTTTTTATATATTGAAGCAAGTTCAATCTAATGTCGCACAATATTTGCTATACTTTTAATATGTCAGTAGATGCCGAAAAAATGAAGCGTCAATTCCTCGAGTATATCGAGATAGAGAAAGGTAATTCGCTCAAGACGGTGACAAACTATGACCGGTATATTTCTCGATATTTCAGAGAAGAGAAAATTAAAACTATCGGTGATATAACAGAAGACTCTATACGATCTTTTCGTCTCTCGCTCAATCGCGCGAGTGGAATAAAAGTAAAAGGTCAGGTTGCTTCGACAATGAAGAAAAATAGCCAGAATTACCACCTTATTGCGCTTCGGGTTTTTCTTAAATTCCTCATGCGGCGTGATATTGAGGCTCTTCCCGCAGACCGCATAGAGCTCGCCAAGATAAAAGAACGCAGTCTCGACCTCATTACCACAACCGAACTTTTCCGCATGATTGAAGCCGCGCGACAGATAAAAGTTCCTAAGAAAGTAAAAGCCAATGATAAGTCCGCCGAAAAAAGTCTGGCTATCGCAACTGAGCGTGCACTTCGCGATAGAGCTATTCTTGAACTCTTTTTCTCAACCGGTCTCCGTCTCTCTGAGCTTTGTTCACTCAATCGCGACCTCGACCTTTCTAGGGACGAGTTCTCTATCCGAGGCAAGGGCGAAAAGGTGCGGGTAGTTTTTTTGTCTGACGATGCCAAGTCCGCAATTCGTGAATATTTGGCTAAAAGAAAAGATATAGATGAAGCAATGTTTATTGAACTCTCTCGAAACAAATCAAAAGATGGTTCGCGCCGCATTACTCCCCGCTCGATTGAGCGTATTGTCAGAGATATTGCAATCAAAGCAGGTATTTCCAAGAAAGTCACACCTCACGTTTTGCGCCATTCTTTCGCTACCGACCTTCTTTCAAATGGCGCTGATATTCGCTCAGTTCAAATGATGCTCGGCCACGCCAATATTGCGACGACGCAGATCTATACGCATATTACGGACAAGGCACTGCGAGATATTCATAAAAAGTTTCATTCGAAGAAAAGGTAATCTATAGAGATAATTGTTGGAAATAAATAAATAGAGTAAAGTATGACCATGCGCATCGTCTCTTGGAATACCAATGGCCTCCGTGGCACTATCAATAACGGCATGTGGGAGCCTTTTGTCGCTTCTGCTAAGCCTGACATTATTTGTCTGCAAGAAACCAAGTCCGAACCACAGCAACTCCCACCAGAATTTATAGAGCTCACAAAAAAGTGGCATAGCTCGTATTCGTGGAGCAAAGTTAAAAAGGGTTACTCCGGTGTTGCGATTATTTCAAAAGAAAAACCATATCGAGTTGATGATGGTTTCGGTCATCCAGAATTTGACGATGAAGGCAGGACACTCGTTGCGTACTTCGAAGACTTTGTGCTCATCAATTGCTACTTCCCCAATGGCGGCGGCGGTCCACATAGACTCAAATACAAATTGGAATTTTACGATGCATTTTTGGAATTTATAAATAGTTTGCGTAAAAAGCATAATGTTATTTTTACTGGCGACGTAAACACTGCGCATCAAGCAATAGACCTCGCTCGTCCAAAAGAAAATGAAACACACACCGGCTTTTTACCTGTTGAGCGCGCGTGGATGGATAAGTTAGTGAAGAAAGGCTGGGTTGATGTCTACCGGCATTTTTTTCCAGCGAAAGCCGACGCCTATACGTACTGGGATCAAAAGTCCGGCGCTCGTGCCCGCAATGTTGGTTGGAGAATAGACTATTTTTTCACGACAGAAGACGTCGTGCCCTATATTAAAAAAACTTCAATCCACTCTGATATATATGGTAGTGATCATTGTCCACTGTCGATAGATATTGACTTTATTGAGGAATAGGAACATTATTTAAGTAATATTTCATGGTAGTGCGTTCTTTATTGTAAGTATTTGTTAAATTGTGTTTTGAATTGTGTGTTTATTTCGCGTGTTTTTAGTTGGTAGAAGCCTCCCAAATTTTTTTTGAGAGGCTTTCTTTTTTTGAGACATAAGCGGGGTGGTGAATTTGACTTCTGAAAGTAATTACGGTAAAACTGCTTAAATTTGAACTGTTTAAAAATAAAAAAATGGATACACTGCAAATCAGTGACTCCTCAAGAGAAATGTGTTCTCAAATATCTACTCTTTTACTTCACCTCGCGCTAGTCACAAAAAGATTACCTGAGATACTCGACGAAAATTTAATCAGCGCCAAAAACGGAATTGAAAATGAAGTTGAAATCACTCAGGAAATGAAGGAAATCCTTGCGACAAAGTTTATAGATTCGCTTGAGGGCAAAGAATTGATGAAAAGTATTGCCGGAGATATTGTCAGTACAAAAGACAAGAGATCGATTGTGGCGCTCATCGCACATTTTTTAGAGACAGAATAGCAATACAAAAATAAGCCGGAACATTGTGTCCGGTTTTTTTATTTCTTGGATCCTTACACTCCATGTTTTTTTCTAATTTCCCCAATCTGCTCCCCTTCTTTTTCTTCCTTTGCTTGTCTCCCAGCTTCACCCATGTCCTTTAGAATTTTATCGGACATTTTGTCGAGCTCGTTGACTCTGTCCTTTAGATAATCAAGATTATTTTTCGAGTCATCTTCGAGGCATTCCTCAAGCAAAGCATGAAGCATCCAGCCCATGCGAGGTCCCGGTTTCATATGTAACGCTTCAATCATGTATTTGCCATCAATTTTAAGCATTCCCACAGAAGTTGGTGCACGAAGCGCTTCTTCGATCATCGCATGGTATTTACGTAACCTATAAGGTGCTTCTTTTTTCTTCATCCCTACCCTATCGCATTCCCTCACCTTCATGAGATCCCATATATTTTCCCTACCAACATTTACTATGGTTCGACGAACAGCTGAGAGTGTAATCTCTTCAGTATCAGCAAAAAACATATGGTAACGCACAAGTGTGACAACTTTCTCGCTCAGTTCACGTGAAAAGTGCAGTCTTTCCATAATTTTCCGTACCATTCTCGCTCCTACAATTTCATGTCCGTAAAAAGTATACTTCCCCTTTCCACCAGCTTTTGTTCCATCCCAACGACGAGTTTTTGGCTTGCCAATATCATGAAAAAGCGCGGCTAGTCGTATATCAAGAGGCCAATTTTTCTCAGCTGCATGTCCGAGTGCATGAAGTATATGTTCAAAAACATCATATATATGCTCTCCTTTCTGCTCACAGCCAATACCCTCTTCGATTTCAGGAATAATATACTTGGTTAGTTTTAGTTTGGCCAATAGCCCAATTCCCCCCATTGGATCAGGTGACATTACTATCTTTATAAATTCATCTCGGATTCTTTCTACCGCAATATTGGCAAGTTTGTCGGAGTAAAGTGAAATTGCTTCCAAAGTTTCATATGAAACAGCAAATCCAAGTTGTGATGCAAACCTAATCGCTCTCAGAACTCGTAAGGCATCCTCAGAGAAGCGTTTACCTGGATTTCCGACAGTACGTACCACTTTGTCCTTTATGTCCTTTAAACCTCCGTATATGTCCTTTAAATGTCCTTTAGAAATATTAAAAGCCAAAGCGTTCATTGTGAAGTCGCGACGCTCAAGATCATCTTCGATTGTTTTCGCAAATTCAACTGTGTCAGGGTGGCGGTTGTCAGAATATCCGGCTTCTTTTCTGTATGTGGTTACTTCAACAATGTTGTATTTATCAGTATTCTCCCCTACCCCGGCTTCTTCTTTGGGAATACAAATAGCAACCGTCCCAAATCGGTTTTCATAGACGGTTTTCTCAAACAAGCCCTGAACTTCCTCGGGTCTTGCATTAGTCGTTACATCCCAATCCTTTGGCAAGCGTCCAAGGATAAGATCCCTAACGCATCCACCAACGAGAAAAGCTTCAAAACCATTGTTTTCTAGGGTTTCAGTAACATGCACGACATAGTCTGGAATACTTCCAATATTTATTTCTTTTGCTTCCATCTATTGCTTTTTGTGCACCCAGAGGGATTCGAACCCCCGATGACAGTTCCGAAGACTGTAGTGATATCCACTTCACTATGGGTGCAACAGGATTATTTACTAATAAGGTAAAAGTAACATTCTTTTCCCTATTTGTAAAAGTAGATAATTCTTATATAATGCAAACTGCCTACGAAAATCAATTGCCAAAGGCAAACCAAATGAGTATAATTACCAACACTTATTTGTAATGCGGTTATGGTTTAATGGTAGAACACGTCCTTGCCAAGGATGAGATCGGAGTTCGATTCTCCGTAGCCGCACAGAGACAAGATTGATGTCCTTTATTGTTATAAACAGCAATATTGGCAATAATTCTAAAAATAGCCCCATAAATATATAAATACCCCATCTGTTCAATAAACTGTGGAAAACTATGTGTGTATTGTGTATAAAGGACGTTATTTATCCACAAAATATATGACCTTTAAATAATACCATTGTAAAATAATGATATTATTATAATACTACTGCATCATTCGTTTCATGTGTGAAACACAATAATGTCTTTTATCGTAAAATATTTTCATTAGAAAAAATTTATCATGGCTTCATATTGAACGGGTATAGTTTTCACATGAAACTTTTTACATCAAAAACCCAAAAACTGGGACAAATAGGGGAGAATATTGCCTGCAAGTACCTTATAAATAAAGGTTTTACAATACTTGAGCGCAATTTTACCCTAAAGTGTGGAGAAA
>JBDKLD010000073.1:0-4003 GCA_039795715.1 Candidatus Parcubacteria bacterium
CGAACTGAGGCTTTTTGCCAAAGCAACACTTGGATTTTTTCGCGTTCCTCAATTGAAAAATGTTTGAATTTCATACACTTGAATTTTATCAAGTGTTGCAATTACTTGTTGAACCTATGAAAAACCCTTATTTAACTTGCTAAATCCAATAATAGCTATATAGTGAAATCGCTTTGCAACCATTTAAATTTGAAATTAATAAAAAATTGAGCGGGACTTCAGGTGAGTTTGCCTTGGGTCGTGCTGGTACTATCCATACGCCACATGGGATCATCGAAACTCCGGCTTTCATTCCTGTCGGCACGAAAGCCACGGTCAAATCTCTGACACCAGAACAAATTGCCGAACTAGGTGCCGAAGCAATTCTGGCAAATACGTACCACCTATATCTTCAGCCTGGTGATGAGCTCATAGAAAAAGCAGGTGGCCTGCACGCATTTACCGATTGGCACAAACCGATGATTACTGACTCGGGAGGCTTTCAGGTTTTTTCGCTTGGCGCGGCATACGGTAAAGAAATCTCAAAAGTCGTTAAAATCACTGATCCAAACTATATGATCCCAGAGCGTTTTGACGACAGCGATGCTCCTCGTCTCGCTGAGATCAGTAACGATGGCGTTTCTTTCAAGTCACATCTCGATGGCTCGATGCATTACATTACCCCAGAAAAATCAGTGCAAATTCAGCACAATCTTGGTGCTGACATTATTTTTGCTTTCGACGAATGTACGTCGCCCGCAGAAGATGACAAGTATCAAAGTGACGCGCTCATGCGGACACATGCTTGGGCAAAACGTAGTCTCAAAGAACATGCAAAGTTGAATCAAGAAAAAATTATAGAGAAGGGCAACATAAGTGGTGGAGCGGGGAAAATTAAACATCAGATTGCGCTTTTCGGTATCGTGCAGGGTGGACGCAATGAATTGTTGCGCAAGGAGTCTGCAAAAACAATTTCTGAAATGAAAATTACCACCGAGGGAGAAAATGGTGAGCATCACGAACATGGGTTCGATGGTTTTGGCATAGGCGGATCTTTTGCCAAAGAAGATATGTCGTCTGCGGTGAAGTGGGTCAATGAAAT
Organism: Candidatus Parcubacteria bacterium; assembly: GCA_039795715.1. GTDB lineage: Bacteria > Patescibacteriota > Minisyncoccia > Phycocordibacterales > UBA9973 > JAGOSA01. The sequence goes on from JBDKLD010000073.1 coordinate 1,082, forward strand.
TTTGCCGGAAGAAAAGCCACGACATTTGCTTGGCATTGGCGAACCAGAAGATTTGCTCATGGGGATCGAAAATGGTGTCGACATGTTCGACTGTGTTGCACCGACCAGAAACGCTCGCAACGGTACTCTCTACACTCGTGATGGAAAAATAAATATAACGAATGCTCAGTATCGCGACGACTTTACATCACCTGAAAAAGACACCAATGGAAAACCATGTGGTTGCTATACGTGCCAGCATTTTACGCGGGCGTATTTGTCGCACCTATTCAGGTCAAAAGAAATGTTGGCAGGTACTCTTGGGACAATTCACAACCTCTATTTTATAGTGAATTTTGTGAAGGAAATTAGACAGGCCATTTTAGATGATACTTTCTATACATACCGCGATTCTTTCTTACAAAAATATAAGAAGCTCTAATTTTAATCAGAGCGAACCTCACTAATCAGAGTAATCTTGCTATACTTTCTACATGAAAAATCCAAAAATAGGCGAGCGCTATCGTCACTACAAATCTACCGGCGGCAATGACCATGTGTATGAAATTGTCGGTCTGGCAAAACACACTGAAATTGAACCACCGGACCTCGACATGTTTTTTGTTGTCTACAAACCCCTGTACGAGAGTGACGTACTCATTGAAAATGGCTTGGATTTTTTTTGTGAGACCGTTGTCACTATTTGTTGATGAAGTTGAGTGGGAAGGCAAATTGAGGCCAAGATTTACGAAAGAGTAGTAAAGAGCTTTTTATTTCATATTTATCAGAGTAGCTTTTTGTGCCGGCAGTCTATAGAATGTACCGATGGGCATTTTCAATTTACAGCCAAAATTCCAGCCTGCTGGCGATCAACCAGCAGCAATCAAAAAGCTCAATGAAGGGCTCAAAAAAGGTATGCACATGCAGACCCTTTTGGGTGCGACTGGAACCGGTAAGACCTTCACCATGGCCAATATTATCGCCAAGCAAGGCAAGCCGACACTAGTTATTGCCCACAACAAAACGCTCGCTGCCCAGCTTGCGGCAGAGTTTCGTGAGTTTTTCCCTGACAATGCGGTGCACTACTTCGTCTCGTACTATGACTTCTATCAACCAGAAGCCTATATGCCTGTCACGGACACATATATAGAGAAGGATGCGAGCATCAATAAAGAAATCGATCGCCTCCGTCACGCTTCGACCCAGTCGCTCCTCACACGTAAAGACGTGATTATTGTGGCGTCAGTTTCTTGTATCTACGGTCTTGGAAGTCCAGCGGAATATGAGAAAACCAATTTGAAACTCTCTATCGGGCAGAAAATCACCCGCACTGAACTTTTGGAAAAACTTATCTCGATTCGTTTTGAACGTACCAATGCCGATCTCACCCCGGGGACTTTCCGCGCGCTTAGTACAAAAGTTGAAATCATGCCGGTTTCCGAGGCAGTAAATTTCTCGATTGATCTCGTCGGCAATACAGTCAATAGAATTTTGAAGATCGACCCAGTGTCGTCCAAAATCCTACGCGAAGAAGAAACCATTTTTGTCTTTCCGGCAAAGCACTTTGTCACCGACAGCGACCAAGTCGAAAAAGCACTCGTGAGTATACAACATGAACTCACTGAACAATTGAAAAAATTTGAATCGCAAGATGGCAAGTTGCTCGAGGCCGAACGTTTGCGTCGGCGTACAAATTATGACATCGCGATGATTCGCGAAGTCGGCTACTGTTCTGGTATTGAAAACTACTCACGCCACTTGTCTGGAAAAATGGCGGGTGAGCCACCAGATACATTGCTTTCATACTTTCCTCACAAAGCTGATGGTAGTCCGGACTTCCTAACTATCATCGACGAATCTCACGTCACCATACCACAACTCAACGGCATGTACGCTGGCGACCAAGCTCGCAAAAATACTCTCGTCGAATTCGGCTTTCGTTTGCCGAGCGCAAAAGATAATCGCCCACTAAAGTTTGATGAATTTGAAGCGCGTGTTGGGCAAGTGGTATTTACTTCTGCCACGCCGAGTCATTTTGAACATGACAATTCTCAGCAAATCGTCGAGCAAATTATTCGCCCAACCGGACTTGTTGATCCAAAAGTCGACATCAGGCCGATTCTGGAAGAAGGCGACTTCCCTGGCCAGGTGCAGGATTTTATCATCGAGGCAGAAAAGGAAATAAAAACTGGCGGGCGAGTACTCGCCACTACGCTGACCAAAAAAATGGCCGAAGATCTTTCGGCATATCTGAAAGAGCGAAAAATCAAATCTGAATATTTACACTCTGATATTAAAACTATTGACCGTATCAAAATTCTCACCGAATTTCGCCGTGGCAATTTTGACATCTTGGTCGGTGTGAACTTGCTCCGCGAGGGTCTCGACCTGCCAGAAGTTTCGCTCATCGGCATCCTCGATGCTGACAAAGAAGGTTTCTTGCGTAGCGAAGTTTCTCTTGTGCAGACTATTGGCCGTGCTGCTCGCAACGTCAATGGTCGCGTTATTTTGTATGCTGATAGAACAACTGGATCAATGGAACGAGCTATAGGTGAGACAACTCGGCGACGTAATAAACAGCTTGCATACAACAAAGAGCACGGCATTACGCCAAAAACAATTGAGAAAAGAATTCATGACATCGCCGAATCAATGGACAGCGATCATGACAAAGCAGTACGGAGTGAACTTGAGATGGATTTGGCCGTGATCGGCTCTATCGAAAGTATGGATTCTTTCAAGAAAAGTAAGGGTAAAAAGGGCAAGCTACACCCCCTCATGGAGCTCATAAAAATGAAGGAAGACCAAATGAAAGAGTCTGTGAAAGCCCTAGATTTTGAGACTGCGGCTATTTTACGTGATGAGCTAAAGGTTTTGCGTGCACGCTTGGTGGAAGCAGATAAATAGATGGCATGCTAGGATATGTCTATGGAAAAGAAGACC
>JBDKLD010000074.1:0-9847 GCA_039795715.1 Candidatus Parcubacteria bacterium
GACTTTGCCATTGGGAAATTGCATAGAGGCCGCCCAGCCACCCGGACCTGGATTGCCCCGCGAAGCGCCGTCTGTATATATGGTGATTTTTTTCTCGCCCTCTATAGGGGTGTCGGTCATGAGGGCATTGTAGAGGAAATATGGATTTTTGGAAATGGAGTTAAGTTTGACTAATTATTCTCAGCGAGTATAGTCAGAGAAAAATACTCATGGAAACCTTCATACCTGTAGAGACCACCTTACTGATAAATCCGAGCAATTTCTTTGATAAAAAGAATATGCGAGAAGAGTTTGAAAGCTTGAATAGCTTTATTTTTAAGTCATTTAAGGTATCAATATACATCGGTTCATTCTCAGATGTAAATAAGATTTACTTTGCTCCATACATAAACGGCAGAGTAGGTTATTTTAAAGATTCAAAAATGACCGAAGGTGGCTTCATTAGAGGCTGGAACTTTGAAGAACTGATGTATAAGCTTTGCGCAATGATCATCGGGGAACAAAAAATTTCACTTGTGTCACATGATTGGAAGGAACTCTACACCATTCTCTATCAAATGAGAAAAAAAGAAATTCGGGCATTAGGCCATTTTCACTCGGATGTTGGTTACGCAACCGGAGCACCAAAATGTAGATCTTGCGGTTCACTTTGGTCACTCAGCTAATTATCTCTGGAAGCCCTGCAAATGCAGGGCTTTATTTTTTGGGAAATAAAAAAACCCGCGCGAAGCGAGTTTTATTTTCTCATAATTCTTTTTGTTGCCTCTGTTGTGAAAAGAACAGCATAATCATCGTTTTTAAACCAACCTTTATCATTGGCTTCATATGCCATAAGTTTTACCTCAATAAAGACATTAAATATGTCATATTTAAATGAAATAATATGCAACCTTCCAGTTTCATCCAAGGCCATAGACCCCAAGAAATTCAATGTCTCGAGCCGATTGTTACTGCGAAAATATGCGTACTCATTAAACCAAAGGTCTTTCACTGCCCTGCGCATTTTCTCGTTTTGAAATATCGCCATCGCGCAGTGGGCATCTAGTGCTATATAGTCCAAGCGATCAATTGTCTGTTTTCTAAATTCAAACCCGTTTACTGGTTCACTTGGAAAACCGGGATTCTCGACAGAACGAAAATTAATATCTTCTATTGAAAATTCAAAGATGTCTGGCAATCTATTGTCTTGGTGCTCAGGTGACAATGTAAACGTCCCAAATTTTTCTGTAGTCAAAACGAAAGGCTTTGTGCGATTAACGGCAACAGTTACAAGTTCTTTTTTTATCATGGTGTAAGGTTTTTCTTACACTATACCTTTGTTTTTGCTGAGTCAATTGGTATAAATTACATCCATAATCCTCACTCTCGCTTCCCTCCCTCTGAAATACGACATCTCTAACGTGCCGACGAGTGTGACTTGCTGGCCGGCGGTGATTGGACCATTTACTCCAGCGAAATCCGCAACGCTCTTGAAAAATGCTATGGCTTTTACTGACGCACCGGTTTCGTCGCTCATGACTATTTCCAGATGTTCTTTAGTTTTACCAAATTGCTTGACGACTTCTAGTGTGACATTTTGAAAAATAAAAATCGGTTTTGGATTGTCGAGACCAAACGGCGCGAATCGATCGACTTCTTGAATAAAGCTTGGCTTCACTTTGCCGAGCGCGAGCGTAGCGAGCGCGGTGTTTGCAGTTCCCGACGAAATAACGTCGCCATTTTCACTTGCCACGAGTTGCGCAACTTCTGCCGCATCGCGAATAGCAACGTAACTCTGCGACAGCGCAGCTTCCAGAAAATGAATTCGCTCACGCGTTGCAACGAAACCACCAGCAACAGTATGCCCACCAAATTGCACAAAGTGTTCGGCGTTAGCAGTCATCAGCTCCACAACATTTACACTGCCATCGGAGCGACACGAACCTTTGATGTGTTCATCTTCCTCTTCCATCCCCCAGACGAAAACCGGCTTGCGAAGCTCGTCTGTGAGTTTGCCAGCAACGAGCCCAAGAATACCTGCGCGCCAGCCAGTATTACCGATGACGACAACCGGACTCTCAACTCCGTCCACGCCACGTTTGGTAATCGTGCTTTTGGCTTCTTTCATAATTCTCGCGACAAGCAATTTTCTTTCATCATTTATTCCCGATAAGTGTTCCGCCATCGGCACAGCTTTGGCATCGGTATCAGCCGAGAGAAGTTCAAACGCTCGCATCGGACTATCCATGCGTGAAGCGGCATTGATCCGCGGAGCAACCATAAATGTCAGGTCGTCTTCGGTCAGATGTTCAGTATCCATTTTCATTTTGGAAAAAAGCGCGCGCAGTCCGGGACGCATATTTTTTCGTAAAACTTTCATGCCGTAGTATGAAATGATTCTATTCTCACCACGAATCGGCACCATGTCAGAAAGCGTACCGAGCGCTGCCATATCGAGCAACCATTTTTCCCAACCTTCATGGATCTTGTAGTATTCACCGTACTTTTTAACAAAACCCTGAGCAATCTTGAATGCGACACCAGCACCAGACAGCACTTTTTCTGGGTAAGAAGATTTTATTTCCCCTTCATCTCCATATGCATCTATATGAGGATTGATGATAGCATACGCTCTCGGCAACTCGCCGTGCGGTAAGTGGTGGTCGGTGATAATCACATCAATACCACCTGCTGTAGCGTGTGCAGTTTCGTCAGGCGTCGTCGTGCCAAGATCAAAGGTGAGTAAAAGCTTCACGCCATCGCGCACAAATTCTTTGACCGCATCCATGTGAAGACCGTAGCCTTCATCATGTCTGTCGGGAATATAGAAACGGACATTGTCGTAGCCGAGCTTTTTAAACAAGTCAGACATAATTGTCGCAGCCGGAATGCCGTCGCAGTCATAATCGCTGTAGACGACGATTTTTTCTTTGCCTTCCATGGCTTCGAAAATCCGCACGACGGTTTTCTCCATATCTCTGAATAAAAATGGATCGAGTAAATCCTCATACTTTGGGTGCAGAAAGCGCTCGGCATCTTCCTCCGCCGTCAAACCACGGGCAAAAAGCATTTTGCGGACGATTTCATTGTATTTCTGAAGCAAATGCCCCGGCACATCCGGGGCGAGTTGCCATTTTGGGGATTCCGCCTTTTTCACTTGGCAATTTTACCATATCGGCGCCCTATGGGCAGAACAAAAATTACCGTATAATTACCGTATGAATGACACCCAAAATGACACTATTTTCGGCAAAATAATTCGTCGGGAAATACCAGCGACGATTGTTTATGAAGATGAGGAATCTATAGCTTTTATGGATATTATGCCGGTAGCAAAAGGTCACCTCCTTTATATACCAAAAGCACAGTACCAATGGATGCAAGACGTGCCGGACGAACTCCTCGCTCGCATGTTTGTCAAAACCAAGAAACTCATGCTCGCGGTCAAAGACGGTACCAACTGTGACTATGTCCAGATTTCTGTCGTCGGCAAAGATGTACCACACTTTCATATTCACCTCATACCCCGCTTCTACACCGACGAACTCCACGGCTGGCGCACTGGGAGCTACGCAGGCGACGAAATGCAAACTGTTGCTGACAAAATAAAAACGCATATTATCTAAGCGTATAAACAGTAGGCAATTATTTATCAAAATAAAAAACCCGGCAATAAAGTCGGGTTTAAAGTGCAATGTTCTTTCTCTTGTAGGCTCCGCTGATAATAATGCGGAGCGCTTCTTGCATTGCTGGACCATCGCATCTCATTTTCATTTCTTCTTGATGGTCGGCAAAAGATCTGCCGGGCACAACCTTGAGTGAATCAGAGACACAAATAATCGGACCGCCATCTGTCTCTTCGTTGATCTCGTGAATAGTCGACCGAGTTTCGATTTGACCATCACTGATAGCGAGCTCGACAGCATTGTCGCCAATGTACTTTCGCTTGCCATTTTCATCAGTGATCCGGAGATCAGCAGGATGTACATTGATAGTAAAAAGCGGAACAAAAAAGTTGGGCGTCATTAATTTCATAAATCCAGACATCACTACAATGTCGGGCTTGAAGAAACTAATTTTGTTTCTCAACTCTTCAAAGTACTTGATTCGGCGCTTCTTTTTCTTTTCTTCAGGACTCAGTTTGCCGTACTTGCTCTCATCGGCATTGGTCTTTATCCATTCTTTGTAGTCAAAAACGATGCAAGGAATATCGTCAGCTTGAAAATCTGTAATTGCCTTTGCGGTCGCTTTATCGGTTGCAGCTCCAACTATTTTGTAGCTTTTGCCGTAGTTTTGGTCGTTCTGTTTGAGGTACGGATAGAGACTTGCTCCACCAGAAAATAAGATGACGATATTGCACATTGTTCTATTGTATTTGCATTGGTACTTATTGTTAAGCTTTTTTGTCAGTATCAGCCCAAACAGCGATAATGTAAAGCACTCGGTATGGTGTTATACTATTTACGTTACTTCAATAAAATCTATGGTTACCAAAGAATTAATCGACTATATTCGCTCGGAAATGTCACGAGGTGTGCCAAAAGACAGAATCCGCGACATGCTCTTGAAAAGCGAATGGGACTCCAAAGATATAGATGAAGCAGAAGAGGTCATCGCCGATTCGCCAGCTGTCGCGACAAAACCGGCAATGACAACAGTAGTGACGCCTGTGATGCCAACTACACCAGTCATCGAACCGATTTCTGAACCTATTTTAAAACCAATCTCTGAACCTATTTCCGTACCAGAAATAAAAAAGTTGGAAGTTGTATCTGGAACCATACATCCTGTCACATCAGCAAAACTACTTGCGACTCTCAACGCTTTTCAAACAAAACCAGCAGAAAAACCCCGCCGAAGCAAATCATTTTTGAGAAAACTTCTCATCCCAATGATTATTTTCCTTACTCTCATTTCCGGTGGAGCTGTGTATGGCTTCTATACTGGATACCTTGTTCCCCTTTCCATAATCGGAGGTGGAGTATTCCAGTCTGTCCAAGAGGCCAAGAGTGCAACATTTGATACGACCGTAACTATTGATGCAAGCGCGGTAAAACAAGAAACTTCTTCACTCAATATGCTCCCTGGATATTCACCCAACATGTCACTCACCGCAAGTGGAGTTTACGACATAAGTAGTTCAAGCAACCCTACATTTTCTGCTACGGTTTCACTCAAGGCTGGAACATTTTCCATGTCTGCCGACACAAAACTTGTTTCAAATATTTTTTATATAAAAGCCACCGACTTCCCTCTCGTTCCATTCTTTGATATCACGACCTCAAAAGATACGTGGCTTTCACTTTCGACAGAAGGTGGCGAGGAGCAAAAAAATATTTTCCCGCTGACAACTAGCCCGATAACAAACCCTCTTTCGCTCGAAGGTCTCACCGACGAGCAAAAAGCGCATATAGCTACAATGCTCGAAAGTGCTCATGTAATTAATGTCACCAAGCGAGAAAAACCAGAGGAAATAGATGGCGTGCCTGCGTACCATGTGTCTTTTGATTTAAACCTCAGCAACATCACACAATTTTTTCTCGACCTCGAATTATATGTTCGAAGTATCAGCAACAACAACCCTGCGCTTTCAGCTTTTTCTACAGCTTCATTTTCCGAAAGTTTAAACAATATCAAATCATTTGCTGGCGAAGTCTGGATTGGCAGAAAAGATTATTTGCCATATAAAGTAGTTATCAATATGGCGAGTCAAGAAGGCAAAGACTCTAACAGTATTGTAAAAATGAACATCACTTCTTTGTTCAAAAACTGGAATGCGCCAGTCACTATTGAAGCACCGAAAGACAGCATTCCGCTCATGTCATTTATTGAAAACACCGTGCAGAGAGCGCAGAATAAATCTCTCGACGCACTCCTTTTGACAAAGCTGTCATCTGCGCGTGCAGATGCTGAAGTATATTTCTCGACACACAATTCAAGTTACGCTGATTTGTGTACTATTTTTAACGTACCAACAGAAAAGCCTCTCCCCTCACAAGATGAAGGTTCTGCTCTCAGGTGCGCATCAAGTGCTACAGCTTTTGTAGTCTACGCACCACTCGCCGAAAATCCTGGTTCATTTTTCTGTATCGATTCGAAAGGAGTAACAAAAGAACTCAGTAAAGAGCCAAAAGGTTTGGTCTGCAAGTAGTCCCCGAAAATACATACATACTTTTATTGTTCCAAGGTTTCTTTTTCCTCTTGCGCAATTTCTTCTTTGAGATCACTGAGTTCTTCGAGTCTCTGTTCTTTCTTGATGAGTCGCATGATGTTTTTGGCATGTCGAATCACATGGTGACCAAAGAGGTAGTGTGAAAGTATCAAGAGCGCAAAGAGGAGCATCGCGCCGAAAAGCAGAGGCACTTTGTTGTCAGAGACAAATTTCCAAATCAAATTTGGCACACTGATATTTACGAAACCTTCACGCATGTTGCCTGCATGGTCAAAGGCGCGCACAATAACCTGTGCATTTTTTATTTGATCTGAAGGTAGCTGGTATGGACTTTCTGTTTGCACAAAAATTGGCGACGACGTTGCAGCGAGTGCTTTGTCGATCACACCGATTTCATAGTGTTCAACACCAGAGAGCGTATCAGTGGTGAGGAACGAGACGAGAGAACGCGGAGTTTCAGTTGACGTTAGGTAACCCACCGAAGGAGAAAACACAGCCGGCGGCGTCGTATCAATACGCAATATAAAGTGTGTTGTCGTACTCCATCCGCCCTGCTTGAATGCCTTGATATGGAAATACCAAAGTCCGTCGCCTAGATTTTCAAAAGATTTTGTCGTTGTGAGTGGGAGCAACGTATTATCAGGAATAGTGTTGGGATTGTTGTCGAGTACAAAACTAAATGCCGTCACACCAGGATCCGCTTCCCAAGCAACTGTTGGTGAATTGTTGTTATACCAACTTTCTTGAAAAGGGTGTGTGTCGGAAAATACTCTCACTCCATCAGGAAGCTTCGGCACAATTTCGTACACACCACGACTTGTGTCAAGAATTGTTGCAGAGCCCAAACCATCATTCAAAAGAACAGTTGAACCGTTACCGACACTCACTTCGGCTTTTCCCGTAGCTTTGGCTTGGAACGTAATCGCGATAATCAAACCAGAATTTGTGGTAATGCCACCTGGAATAGTGCCAACAATACTCGCCGTACCCTTTATATTGTCATACGTTGGAGGCTGGACCCAAAGTCCAATGATAGACTTCCCTCCTGAAGGTTTTACAATAGTCAGTTTCTTGGGATCAAAATTGATATTGAGCTCAATAGTATTGATACTATTTTTCTTGGTATCAATAATCACGGGAACATCAAATGTTGAGCCTTCGACAAAAATACCTGAGCGTGGCGTCACTGATATTTCCGTATGTGGCATTACGTCTTTGGCTCTGATATTGACCTGGTTTTGCGCCTGCGCATAAAAAGCAAAAAAGAGGCTTGGGAGTATGACGATGGCAGTGAGTGCTTTTTTCATTTTATTCTTTGTCTTCGTGCTCTTTTTCAACTTCAAGAACAATACGCCTTTCTTCGGTGGTGAGTTTTTTATGGTGCTTGAGTTTTTTGATTATTTTTACACGTTCAGCAATATCCATGTTGAGGAATTTGTAGAGCTGGTTTTTCTCACGCTCTTCCTCAACTGTTCCATCTCGAACAGCGTTACGCAAAGCGATGTACTTGTGCCAGAAGTAGAGGATAAGAAAGACGAGGAGTAAGATAAAGAAAATGATGATGGAATTTGAAAGATGTAACTTATCCCAGAAAGAAATTGGGGTAGGTACTGTTTCTACTTGGTTATTTTGCGGAATCTCCACCACTGGTGGAACATACGTTTCCGGGATCACTTCAACTTTCTCAATCTCAGGAGCTGGCTTGAGAATTGTTGTTTGCGGTTCTGGTGTAGGCTTTGGCTTTGTCTCTACTTTTGTCTCAGGTTTTGGTTCAGTTTTTGGCTTGGCTTCAGCAAATGAAAAAGAGGCTCCACTTGAGCCAGTGTAAATCTCAGTCCCCGATCCATCATTCGCGAGCACCGACCCTCCGGAAATAGAGAGCTGTGCTGTGCCGGAAGCTTTTACTTTAAAATTTATCGTGATAGTTTTCCCTCGATTGCCGATGTAGCCTGGATTTAAAATGACTGCTTCAAAGTTGGCTTTACCACTCGAATTTGAAAAAGATGGCTCAACTGCCCAGAGCGAAGCGATCGAACCGCTCTTGGAAACAGAAGTCGCAGTGAGAATATTGGTCGGGAATGAAACAGTTCCCGACATGGCATTCATCGATTGGTCGGTGCTCGATGTGTACACGGCAACAGAAAAAGTATCCCCGACAGCATAAGAGCCGGACGCCGGAGAAAAGTACAGTGTCGCAGCCTTTGATGTATGAGGGATTATTACCAAAAGAGCGACAAATAAGAACAGTTTAAAAAATCTTGCCATGTTTTCTTGATCTAACGATACGATACGCAACAAATGCGATGATCAAGATAAGTATACTAAAGAATATGACACTTTTATACCCCATATGCTCGGCGGATACAGTTTCTACACGTTCGTTGCCACTTTTATCGATTGCTTTTACTTTGACCCTCGAGGTGAGATTCTGGTTTTTGAGAACATAAGGACTTTCTGCCGTAGTGTATTTGCCCCAAAAACCCTCCTTTACTTCAAAGTGGTCTATGCCGGACTGCTTGTCGTCTGCGACAAAAGCAATAAAGTACTGGTTGTCATATAGGTTTGGATCGCGAGTGATTTTAGGAGTAAAAGACTCGGGCTTGATTGTATCTTCTGGGGCAGTATACGTATTGCCTGCTGGAGTTGAGATGACAGAAAGTGCGAGCGGTGCGTGGGTAATAGACGTTTTTGTCCCCTGGCCATCATTTCGTAAGATTGTTTCGTCTGTCGATGAGATTGATGTGTTGCCAGATTTTTGCGCGGTAAAAATTATCGAGAACAAATACCCTTTATCCCCCACATAGCCACCAGGAATAATACCTGAGAACGTTACCGCGCCAGGCATCGTAGCATCGGTACTGATTGCTGGTCTCTCTACCCACATATTCACTATCGAATTTCCATCTCGAATATCAGTAACTGTAAAATTGTCTTTTGAAAAAGAAATTGTCCCGGAAATTGCGTTGAGGCTTTCACTTGTAGTATTGAGAAAGACACCAATTTCAAATGATTGGCCAATACTCACCTCTTTTTGATTGGAACCAAAGAAGATTTCTGCTGCTTGCACGGTATTTACTGTACTCGCAATGCTCACTGCAAAAAAACAGGCAATCGCAAAAAAAATACCGGTGATTGTTTTTTTGTTTTTTATTTTATTTTTTCTTAATGTGAATTTCATATGAATATGTTAGCTCCGCATACTAACCAGTCCAATAGTAAGCAATAATAGAGAAGTCGACGAGGTTAATTTTGCCGTCTTTGCTGAGCTTGGTTTTTTCAATTTCTTTGAAACTCTCTGACAATGGCCGATTGTACCAATATGCCGCAATAGAAAAGTCTAAAATATCAACTCTCTTGTCGCAGTTGAGGTCCGCCATTGTACATTCCCCCGGTTTCTTGTCTATGTTTTGATTGCCTACAGTAAAGAGCGCTGCTTGACCATAGTTACTAGCAAACTCTGAAGTGAGCGAAGCTTTAGACTTGGTACTATGCGAGCCGAGCTCAAGCTTGGTGGTATCAAAACGAGTAAGGTAAACACCATTTTTGTCGGACTGTGCATTAGCAAAAAATTGCTGATTGGAATTGACTTGTATGGTAATCGTCGCCTCAGTAGCTGATTGTCCAAAAATTGTTATATCATCGCCTTTTTTGACCTGACTTTTGTCGACCGAAATAGATGGCGCGATAAATATTCCA
>JBDKLD010000075.1:0-51084 GCA_039795715.1 Candidatus Parcubacteria bacterium
CGAACCCAGATCGAAGGTTCCACAAACCTCAGTGTTAACCGTTACACCATAGGCTCCATATGTGGGTGGGCGACAAAAGCTATTGCGCCCGCCCGTGATTTATAGCAAAAAATCCTTATTTTTGCCAGCTTTTTGGCAAATTGGCAAATATGTGAGCTAATGGCATCCTGCCCTCCCTAGAAGCTTGGTATTTGGTCAACTTTTGCCGCGACAATAAAATCGTTTTCCGAAAGTCCTTTAATTGAATGAGTATAAAGTTCGAGTAAAACCTTATTGTACGAAATATGTATATCGGGATGATGCCCTTCCATCTCGGCAATGTCAGCAACACTTTCGACAAAATTCATAGCTTTGACAAAATCTTTAAACTTAAATTCTCGAGAAATTTTTTTGGCGTCATCTGAGAGAGTCCATGATGAAACTTCTCCCATATAACTAAGGGCTTCTTCTTTGGTAAGTGGCGCGACACCACCCTCGCACGCTTGACACTTTTTTTGAGTTAGGTTGTGATCCATATTTTAGAAAAAATTGATGAGTAATTAATGTCGCCTAGTTACACTTATCTCCGAGTGGTTGTCTTGCCACTTTGCCGGAATATCCTCGGCTGTCGGTGCAGTAGTAACCATTACTACTGTGCGTATAGTAGCTCCAAGCGGTCTCTGTGTCACTACAGACCGGAAGTTCATAGCCTGATGATATTATTTTAGTAGAAATAAATGGAATAGTAAGTTCGGTGCTCTCTTCACTTTCTTCGCCCTTCTTAATGCATACTCCTCTAAATGAATCGTTATTTACCCCCTTGTACACACTGGCAATCATACGTACATCAGAGAAAAATCCCTTGAGTACTTCTGGTGCATCTGACACAGCATCTTTTTTCTCGAGATCTTCGTATGGAATAACAAGAGAAGGAATATTTATTGTTGGCGGTGTATCAAAACGATCGAATGAAAGCGAGAATTTTACTTGCACAGGCAGTGTATACTCTTTGGTTTTATAGCTAAAGACGATAACGGCTTTCTTGATGATGCCACCTTGTCCAAAAGTTATCTTACCGATTGGCAATTCAGTTAATGAGCTTACGTCATACTTTGGTCCCAAATTGGTTGACTCTCCGAGCTTGTCGCCAGTAAATAAAATACTGCTAAAATAGTCTACAATTGCGCCAGTAAAGTTTACCGACATAACTGTATCTCCGTTTTGTTGAGCAACACTATCTGTAACAGTCGCCTGACTTATGAAGAGAGCAAGATCTCTTGGGAAACCTCTATCGTATAAATTGGTTCCTCCCCAAAAGCCATATGCATAGGGCGGTATTGTCATGTCTTTGTCAAAACGCACCCAATTTGCTCCTTGATTTGCAAGTGCTTGATCAAAAACCGTGGCACTCTCTGAGAGTCTCGCATAAAACGCATTGCCAATAAGGCGACTTGTCGCAGTAAAGTCCATGTTTATAGTTTCAGAAATACTAATCTTGGTTGCAAACTTTACCTCATTCTTCTTTGATCGATAATCAAACCAATCATCGACACCGAAAAAAGAACCGGTTACCTTTGCCCCTGCTTGCCTCTCAGAAAGTCCGCCGAAAGTGCTCACAAGTGCCTTATCAGGCAAGACAAGACCTGCTGGTGCGGAAATCTCGTACTCACCTGAATACTGAATGGATTTAGCTTTTTCCATTGTTTCAACAACTGCTCTGACTTTTTTTGCAGGATCATTTACAAGTGGCCGGATAAAAAAATAGCCGAGGAATGCGAGCAGGGCTACGCCAAACAACACAACAACAAGAAGCAACTTACTGCCTTTTGGTTTTTGTTCAATCCCTTCTGTTACTTTTATATCGAGAGAAGTATTTTCTTTTTGTGAAATAGTAGTTGGTGATGTGATATTTGGAATATTGAGATTCGTAGTTGGTTTTTCTTCTATTGGAACACTGGCAACAGGACTTGCTGTGGTGACAGTAGGGATAGCTGGCGTATTTTCAGAAACACTTGCCGACAGGCCATGCGTTTTTTCGGCAACACTTCGAAAAGCATCGGCAATATCAAGTGGCTTCCAGCCGACAGCAACAAGAGCATCCTGAATTGTATCGTGCGCCACTCCTCGTTTTATTTCATTTTCAATATATGTAATGAGGTCGTTTGATTTCATGGTGTTGCGACTGCTTTCTCGCCGAATTTTTTCATATCTTCAAACACAGCGACAACTGTTGGATTGGTACTTTGTGTATGAAGCCAAATATCATTTATGCACGCGCTATGCAATTCTGGAATTGTAACTTTGGGACATGCTCCACCAGCTTCAATCACGTCTGTAGACACATTAGTAGGATTTGAAGTTGCTTGATACACCACCTTGAACCCGATAACTTTTTGAGGATTAGCCACATCCTTTACCTCTTCAAACGTCCAATCTGAAGGATAGATGAACGGCGTGCCACCCAATGCATATGAATTCCAGACCATATCGCTCGAAATATTTGGCACACCATCAGACTGCATCATGTCTTCTTCGGGTGAAATATTTGCATTATTAAATAGCAAAATAATGCCGGTCGCGGCAATGGCCAAAATGAGCAATGAAAAGAGAACATTTTTCTGCATGTATATATTATAGCTTATATCTGAGTAGTGGAAATAAAAAAACACGACCTTAGTCATGTTTTTTCTTGTGCGCGGGAGAAGACTTGAACTTCCATGCCCGTGAGGGCGCTACCACCTCAAGGTAGTGCGTCTACCAGTTTCGCCACCCGCGCTTATTCTGCAGCAGCTTCTTCCATTACTTCTTCTTCGTGCTTGCCTTTCTTAGTATACATCTTCATCTTGCGGGCGACTTCGCGAGCGGCCTTTTCTCGGACGTAGTAGAGCTTTGAACGGCGGACACGAGAGCGTTTGACCACTTCGATTTTGTCGATATTTGGAGAGTAGAGCGGGAAAATACGTTCGACACCGACACCGCTCGCAACCTTGCGAATAGTGAAAGTAGCGCCAGCTTCAGAGCCGTGCTTACGAGCCAAAACGAGACCTTCAAATGCCTGGAGACGGACTTTGCCCTTATCCTCGATTTTTGACCAGACACGCACAGTGTCGCCAGAGGAAAACTCAAGCTTTTTGCGCTCGTCGCTATTAACTGGGGTCATTACTTTCAGTGCCATAATGGACGTTACTTTAGCATGGAATACTTAGTTATGCAAGATTGAACTCCTCCGGTACTGGTGCCTCAAAAACCCTGTCCTTACCATCTTTGCCGACAAAGCTGAGCTTCGCCGCATGGAGCATGAGCCTTGGGTATGCCGCAATAGTCTTGTCATCACCGTAAAGCTTGTCGCCGCCAACTGGGTGGTTGACGTGCTTCATGTGCACGCGGATCTGGTGCGTGCGACCGGTGCGTGGGCGAATAGAAATGAGGCTCCATTCAGTACCAAGCGCATCACGAGTTTTGCCAAGCACGCGGTAATCGGTCACTGCATCACGGAGCTCGCCTCTTGTTCCCTTGCCCGAACTGTTCAGGCCGAGCCATTTGCGAAAATCATTTTTTGAGCGCCCAATCGGTACGGAAATCGATCCGATATTTTCTTTGAAACCTCCGCGCACAATAGCGAGGTACTCTTTCTTCATCGTTCGCTCCTGAAATTCTTTTTTTAGTGCAAAAAAAGTTTCACTATCTTTAGCAATAATCATTACACCTGAAGTATCTTTGTCGAGACGATGCACAATGCCCGGACGATAAATGCGGAGTTCGCCGGTGCCGTCATCGTTCATTTTGTACTCATGAGAAGGTAAAGCGCAGCCGGCAACGACACCTTTGCCGAGCGGGATGACGAGCGGTTCGCCGACAAGCTTGGTCACCTTTCCTGTATCAATTAAAAAATCCGCGAGACTTTCCTCGCAAGTGTGACCGTCGCCATGAACAAGCAGACCAGAAGGCTTGTTGATCACGAGTATTTTTTCATCTTCAAAAATGGTATCAATCATGCAGCCTCTTCGAAATCATCGCTAGTGATAGTTTGCGAATATTGCTCATTTTCAAATTCAATAATGAGTTCGTTTAACCGTCTTGATGTTTTATCGTCGTGTGGAATCAATGTCATTTTTTTTATATCTTCACTATCCTCCCCCAACTCTATTATCGACTCTTTAACGGCATCGTATTGATCAGCTATCGAATTGCCGTACTTATGAGCAAAAATTGCGAGTATATTACATTGAGTAATTATTTGATTCATAAGTTCATTTTTCATTGCACTATTTCTGTAGTCATTTTCAACATTTGGATCAGTAATATTTTTAAGCATGTAGGCAAGTTTTTTGACTTCACTGAAACTAAAATAGAGAATAGCTTTTGGAACAGCAAATCTCTCTCTCATTTTTCCTGAGTGATCTTTGAAGTATTTTACCTTGGTTTTATAACCATCTTTAATTGAACGCAGAAGTTTAAAAACTTTTTCTTTGTATTGCTCACTATGTAACCCACGGTAAGTAACATCAATACCAAGTCCCATAAATTTACTTTCCATGTCCTCCCCTATTATCTCCATCATATCGTCAACACCATTTCTGACATCATCAAATCGTGAAGCAGGAGTAATTTTTACCCGGTTTGTATACCAATCAAGTTTAGTCACGCCATACTCGAGTGCGATTTCAGTAATTGTGGCAATTTTTTTATTTTTAACAATACCTTCAGAAGAAACACTGTTAAACTTTTGTTCCTTATGATCAATAAGTTCTAGGTCTTTTTTTACTTCTTCATTACCACCCTTGATTAAACCAGCTTTAGCGAACTCGTAGTAGTATTCATCATTTTCTTGGCTTTTTGTTTTTTCTAGAACAAGTGCTGCCTCGTGGAGAGAATCGAGTTCTTCCGGGTCA
Source organism: Candidatus Parcubacteria bacterium (assembly GCA_039795715.1). Classification (GTDB taxonomy): domain Bacteria; phylum Patescibacteriota; class Minisyncoccia; order Phycocordibacterales; family UBA9973; genus JAGOSA01. The sequence goes on from JBDKLD010000075.1 coordinate 4,872, forward strand.
TTGAAAACTGCATCTCTTTCTTCTTGTTTCTTTTTTTCTTGGGAAAATGCCTCGAAGTTTTTATACAACTCCTCATCTTGAATGACATTAAAGTTAATCTCTTTTTTCTCAACAACTATTGGAATAAATTCTGGTTCGAGTTTTATCTTTGCTTTTTTTTCAGGCTTTGCTGCTTCAATAATTTTCCCGGAAGTTTTGAGTATGTTCAAAACATCACTTACAATTACGCCATCTTTTATTAGTCCAGTTGCCACAAGTGCTGCCTCTGCCTCCGCATCGGTCAATGGTGTGTTAAATTGAGAAAGCTTACCTGTTTCGATTCTCAACGCGATACGATTGGCAGCCTTATCGGCAAGCATGGCTTCCTTTGAAGCAAAGACTTTCCCATCATCGGCAGGACTTTGTGGTGGAAGATTTTCAGAGCCATTAAATTTAGGATTCATAGGTTTAGTCTACCGCAACTTGTAAAAAAGGCTAAATACTATATTATTTGCCTACACGCAGGATAAAAGTGCAAATAACGCGCGATTAGCTCAGTTGGTAGAGCAACCCATTTACACTGGGAAGGTCGCAGGTTCGAGTCCTGCATCGCGCACCAGAGTCTGCCCGACAGATTTGCCCCTGTACTCCGTTCAGGGTCGTCGCTCGGAAAAAATAAGAATACGGTGTATTCTTATTTTGTTCCTCACTAGCCCCTGTAGTTAAATGGATATAACTGCGGACTTCTAAGCCGTTATTCGAGGTTCGATTCCTCGCGGGGGCACATTTAAGATTCAATTGAATGACGAAAATTTCGTTTTATTCGCTATTTCAGAAGACCACGCAACGCAAGTGAGAGCGCCGGTAAATAATGCAGGCTTTCAGCTTCAGTCATTTCGGGAACTTCATCGATGAACTTGAGACCCTTGAACGGCTCCGGTGTTTTGACTTCTATATTGAGCGCGGTTTCGAGGTAGCCAGCGAGTCCGGGAATAGTTGCGCCAATACCAACAAGTGTGACCTGCCCGACTTTACACTCTTTTTCTTTGCGACAGTCGACATGCCAGTAAAGGAAAAGTTTTTCGGCGGCTTCAGTGATCTTGCGAAATTCGCCACGCAAAATACCGAGCACGCCATTTTTCGCTGTCATTGAAATGCCTTCAAAGAAGAGTGATTCTTCGGCTGCATCATGCGCGATATCAAATTGGTCGACAATTTTCTCAACCCAAACATCGGTACCGGTTGGCACTTCTTCTTCTACGACGAGCGAGCCTTTGGATAAAATAGTGATGGATGTTTCGTGGGCTTTGATAGTAATGAAAATACTTGCCGCATCATCTTTGCCGACGAGTTCGGCAGTGACTTCGGTCGCGAGGCCAACATACTCGAGATTGAAATTTGTTTTCTTGGCAATTTCTTTCATGCGATCAATCGGATCTTGCGGGAGCATCGTCACTGCGACTTTGGTATTATTTTTTTCTCTATATAAAATTTCAGTCTGCAGGACAAAGTTGTGACCATCGCCGAGAGATTTTTTGACTTCCCTCTCCACTAAGTGTTCAAGAAGAAATGGGTCGCTCTCCGGTAATACCATTTCAAAAAATGTCGCCGTGCCGTCGGGAATCGCGACTTGGAGCGTTTTAGTTTTTGATCGATTGTGGAGCGCCTTGAATATACTTGCTAGTTCCTGCGCGCGCTCTTCTTTGTCACCGCTATCAGTTTCGAGGTGCACTTCGCCAAAGCGAGTGATGGAGAGCCCGTGCGGTGTACCAAGCGCTTCGACGTATGAAACAGCGTGGTCATCGAGCGCAACGCCGAGCGAGGCGCGCTTGCCGGTTTTTGGAAGATAATTTTTATTTGATGATTTTTTCATATGATTTGTGTAAGGAACTTTTCTCAAAATACTGTCGGACGTCTAGGTTACTGAAACTCCGGAGCGAACTTTTGTGCCCGGCTCCAGTGTTGTAAAGTTTTCGAGGTCGCCGGTGACGTAGAGAATCATGCCATTTGATTCGATCCCGCGAATCATGCGGGGCGCGAGGTTGGTGATCACTGGCACTTGCTTGCCGACGAGCATGGAAATGTCAGGGAAATACTCACGGACACCAGAGAGAATCGTTCGTGGCATTTCTTCGCCAAGGTCGACTTTGTACATGACAAGCTTATCGGCGCCCGGCACGGCAGTCGCTTCGAGTATGGTGCCGATTTTTATTTCCAGCTTTTTTACATCGTCAATGGTTATTTTTTGTTCTTCGTTCATTTGTTCTTCAATTGTATGGTATCCAAGTGTCTCTGTAAAATGATTGCTGCGGCTTTGGCGTCGACATTTTCTCCTCCAACAGCATTTTTGCCTGATGTTTTTTTGCCTGCACGATGCGGATTGGCGACCGGTTTTTCGCGTTGGCGCTCATTCTGTGTCGCATGACGCGCTTCACTCGAAGAGAAAAATTCTTTGACAAAGTGTACTGGTAAGCCGAACTGCATGCCGATGTATCCCGCAAAGTCATTGATATCTTCTTGAACTTTATTTGATTGCCCTTTCAGGTCGAGCGACTTACCAAGGACAATTTCACCAATACCCTCCTTCACAATCACCTTTTCAATTTCCTTTTCTTTGTCAGAGGTGGCAATAATAGAGTGAGGAAAGGCAATTTTCCCGTTCGTATCGGAAACCGCCAAGCCTATTTTCTTGGTGCCGTAGTCTATGCCGAGATATTTCATGTTGGCATTATAGCCTATGCGACCGATAGGCGCTCGCCTGCCCTGCAACACCGCAACTGAGCATTTGCCGTCAGATATTGTCTATATGCCCAAATTACGCTAGTATTTCCCCATGGATGCATTCCTAAGCCAATCCGACCCCAAAAGCCTCACGGTTTTTGCCATTGTCGCTCTTTGGACCGTCTTTTGGAAAGGTCTGGCGCTCTGGCAAGCAAGCCGTCGCGATCAGAGGATTTGGTTTGTCGTCCTACTCGTTGTTTCCACGCTTGGTATTCTGGAGATCATTTATCTCTTCTTTGTGATTAAGATGAAGCCGAGTGAGTTATTTGGTACTGGAAATAAGGAAAAGACGGAGATAGAAAAATAATTTTATTTTCCCTTTATATTTTCTTTATTACGACTTCACCTTCGGTTGAGAAACTGAAAGGGTGAAAAATTATAAAAGAAATCCCAACACCAAATGTGTTGTCTGTACAGCCCCTATTTACCGAAGACCGTCTGAAATTGAGCACAGCAAAAGACGAGTATTCTGTAGCCAAGCTTGCTATGGTATATATAATAGGAAGGAAATCCCGTGTCTAGTTTGTGGGGCATTAATTCTTGCTGGTGCAAACAAGAAAACGTGCAGTAGGGCATGCGCAAATAAGCACAGAGCTGGTATTTCATATAAAATAAACAGACCACGAGATAAAGTTAAAAGTCAGAGGAGTTTGAAAATTAGGTTATTGGAACAAAGGGGAAGATTGTGTGAAAGGTGTGGGTATAACAAGCAAGAGATTCTGGAAGTGCACCACAAAGATAGGGATAGAGGTAACAACGAGCTTGATAATTTAGCATTAATTTGTCCGAATTGTCACGCAGAAGAGCATTATCTAAAAAATAGTTGGTTGACAAATATCGGGAGGCGTGGCGGAGTTGGTCTATCGCACTCGTCTTGAAAACGAGAGTTCCGCAAGGGACCGTGAGTTCGAATCTCACCGCCTCCGCAGAGTAATATCATCTTGATAAGATGCTATCAAATTGAAGGGAGAAACCATTGTAAACTCTAACTTTTTTTCGTTGAGTGTGCAGTTCTGAAGTAGGAAACCAAGAAGTTGGCGTTTTTCCTCTACTTCGGAACTCATAAAAATCTCTTTCGCTCGTTTAGCTATATTTAACATCATGTTTGCGGTCAAATAGAACTGTTCATCGGCAGTCGAATGCTCTTGCATCTGCGACAGTATTTCTGCCTGCTTTTCTTTGTACTCTTTCAAATAGTTGTCATACAAATCATCTGTAATACGTCCGTCGAGGCGGTCTTCGTACATTTTTCGCAAACGGACATCGTACTTGTCGTATTCGGCTTTGAGTTCGTTGAGGCTGGAAGTGTAAAACTTGTTTTCACTTTCGCCTATTTCCTTCAACCCGCTTGTTATGTCCTGTATTTGCTGGTCTGTGAGCTTCAGGCTGTCGAGTACAGGGTAAATCTGCTGTAGAAGCTCGTCCTCGGTCGCATTTGCCTTGTGAGGGCACTCTTTGTAGCCAGAACAGCCGTAGTAAACATACTTGCCCTTTTTGAGCTGTCCGCCAATCGTGCCTTCACAGTGAGCACAGGTAGCCAATCCTCTGAAGATAAAAGGTATTGAGGCGTATTTGGTCGGGACTTTGTTGTGCTGCAACATGACTGCTTGGCAGGCATCAAAAAGCTCTTTGGAAATGAGCCGCTTGTATCTATGCCAGTATCGGAGCTTGTGCGTTCGAGAGTACGCTTCGCCATAGTAAAAAGTGTCATTCAAGATTTTGAAAATCATTGCATGGTTTACTTTCTTGCCTGACGTGCCACGCAAGCCGAGGTTATACATTCGGTCTGCAAGCGTTTTTACCGACACGTCGCCTTTGGCGTATTCTTCAAAAATCTTAACGATGAAGTGAGCTTTTTCGTCTGGCACAACATCAATTCTTCGACGACGTATTGGATTGTCATTGTAGATGCTTTTGCAGCCGAGGACAGGTGCACCTGTTACTTCGCCGTCTTCCCTCATCTTGTCGTGCTTACGCTTCACGTTGTCGCTCAACTGCAAGACGTAGCTTTTTGCGAACATCACGCCCATATCCCAGCGAAGAATGTCGGCACTGTTCGATTTCTTGTTGATGACAAGCCCTTCTCGGTAAAAATGTATTTCCACTTTTCCTGCCTGTCGTAGCTCTTCAAAAATAACTGACTCTTTGAAGCTACGCTGAAGACGGTCAATCGTATCGACGACAACCGCGAGTGTTTCTTTTGATGCTTTTATTATCTCGATAATTTCTTGGAACTTTACTCTGTAGCCCTTCGTTGAGGACTCTTTGAGCTTGATAACTTTCCATTCTTCAAGCCCCTTCCCTTTGGAGTATTCCAAGATACGAGAAAGTTGCGCATCATTTGAGTCCTGATTTTTGTCGGACTCTCTGGCTAAAATGATTGCTTTCATACGTTGTTAGTTTTTTATTTGTAATTTTCTCGGAGCTTTCAAATCTACTGTGAAGTAGTTACTTTTGAAAACACTAGATGTCGTTAGGCAGCACTTGCCCATTTACAGTCAGGCTGTAGCTCTGAATGGTAGGAAATTGCAAGAGAGTATTTTTTATCTGCATTGATGACCCTGTGACTCCACAAGAACCGCCTGTCGAAGGTTCTTTTGAAATATCAAGGTAAGCAACGCCATTAGTTATCGTCAGTGAGTTTATTACTACTCCTTGTTGAATGAAACTTCCATACCCTGCAGCACTCTCTGCTGCGGTCGGACCCGCGAAGAGTTTTTCTAGGCTTGCTCGTGCAACTGCAGATGTTTGTGGGATTGACCTATTAACAGCGTAATTGATGCGACAATCTGGTAACCCAGGGTTAGAGACGGCATTGTAAAAATATACTTTTATATTCGTCGTAGAGGATTGCTGTTGTGTTGGGTTTGGTTGTGGCCAAGGAGTAATTGTAAACGGTGTAAGGACTTTGGTAGCAGCAATCTCGCCATCTGCTTGGGCGTCGCCAGCAAAATGAAGTGCAATTTGGTTTGTCGAAGGAGAGCTAGTAAGACTTGGGATTGTAGCGATAATCGGCCAGTGTTGCATTCCAACGGAGTAATCGCCAACTGTCTTTATTTTTACTGCAACGCTTTTCGCGCTTCCGCTTGTATCTCTAACAACTACATCGCCCGCAGTTCCTTCAAATGCACCCCATTTTAGGCACGTTCCTGCTACAGCACTGGCAGTGTCGATGTAGCCAGTTATATTCAGCGGGAAAGAAACTGTGTGGTTTATTGTCGGCGAAGTAATGACAAGGCAGCTATTAGTTCCAGTTTGTGGTGTTGTTATATTTGTTGCTTGCTGCGTATTCTGACCCTGATTGGTTGGCAAATTGTAATCTGGTGTTTCTGTGGAAGTAGGAGTTACTTTTGAACTCTGGCTCATATAATAAGCTCCGCCCCCGACCGCCAAAACAGCTACGATAATCAAGATAACTGCGATTGGTGCAAAACCTTTATTTAGTGTTTTCATATAGCTTGAATGGTACTACTTTTTGTGGTTTTATCAACGCTCCGACGAGTGCATATCTGTTGGTAACTTATACGGCGCAAAGCGGGTCAAATTGTCCTTTATCTGCTTTACCCAGCCGTGATATGCCTTGCCTGAAATCTCATCGAGAAATGGTAGGTCGTCTGCTATTCGATACCATGTTCGGGTCGTGGCGTATCGCTCGATGATTGCCCTTGTTCCCCGTATGCCTTCCTTGCTCATTACCCTCAAACCGAGCAGGTACAGAGCTTCTTTCGGACTTACCTTTGGCTTGTTTTTGAAGATAGCGTCGAGCGTTTTGGTCGGACTGCTTTCAACATCGAAAAGAAATAGATTTTTGCCAGTGATGAGTTCATTCCAGTAATCGAGCAGCACTTTTTGGCAAAGGTCTTTATTGAACACGTCTTTGAACGTCGGGTTTTCATTGAAGCCGAGTCGTTTCAGAATAGCGTTCAATTTTACCTTCTTTGCGAGCCGTGCTTCGATGCGCAAAATCTCTTTCTTTTCTTTTTTCGTCAGTGTTTCAAAGAGCGTAAGCTGAACTGCATTTTGGTCTTTGTCTATTGCTCGCTTCTCTGGTTTTTTCAGGTCTTGCACCTTGTCATAGATGACGAGCGAGTGTGAGTTCGTGTAGAACTGAAGCGAGTGCCCGTTGTTCCTGAAACTATCTCGGTTCAAATCCATTTTCTTGCTCACATCAATTTTGTGAAGTTCGTTAATGACAAAGCTCGAAGTGTAGCCGTCAGCCAGTTCGATGTTCTTTGCTGGATGAAAAGCCGACACGCTGGCTTTCCGTAAAACTTCTTTCTGTACTTCAACTCTCATCGTCAGCATCGCATCGTAGAGAGCTGAAATCACTTTTTCAAAATCCTTTCCCTCAACTTCCTCAACATTGTTTCCGTGAAGCATCTTGGCAACAGAGAACTCTATTTTGAGCGGTATTTCATTACCGTTTTTTGTCGGTCTTTTCATCAGGGTCAATCGTGGCTTATACCTTTCGTTTTTCTTGTCCGTCGAGGTCGGATTGTTCACGCATTTGACGAGAAAGTTCCCAGCCATTTTCAGAATGTTTGCGTTCGGCGTAAACGCATTTGGGTCGAGCTTATATGACCCTCTCGGTATGGTTAGTATTACTGTGTCCAGCATATTCATTACTTCTTTTATTTTGATAAGACAAAATCTCTTCTGCTTTTTCGATAATCGCTCGCTCTATTTCTGAAGCCATATTCCTGCGTATCGGATGAAAAACATTGAAGTTTTTGCCGTTCAGATTTTTGGTCGGATAGGTTATGCGGTAGCCCGTTCCGTCGAGCTTGGTATGCACGCCGATTGAGCCGAGGTACAAACTGCCGTCCACAACGACGCTTGCGATTGCGACCAGCCCATTATTCGGCTTGATTGGTATTACTTGTATTTCCGTTATTTGCATACAGATGCGGATTAACTCTTTTATCAACCTTCAGCAACAGACCGAAAAAACCGAGTACATTGTTTCGCTCAATTTCGTTGAGGTCTTTCATCGACCAGTCCGTATTTTCTTTTTTGCTTTTTCTTGCGGACATAAAAAACCCTGAAGGTTGTATGTTCAGGGTATGCTTATGCCTATTTACAAAAGTTTACAAACTTTCTATTTCTTCAAATAAGCCTTATTTATATTGATATTTTTGGTACTCACGACCAAGAAATCTTTGATTTTCGTGTCCTGTGCCACAGTCTGATTGACGGCTTTACCTGCTTGGTAAACCTTGTTTGCAGATACTTTGTCGTCGAATGAATAGCCCCAATCTTCGAGCACTTCGTCGCTTGCCCACACCTTGCGCTTGTCTTTGAAGAGCGTCCGCAATAGCTTATGAGGGTCACTTTCTTCTTTTTTGCCTATGAGGATTTTTTCGTTATTGAAATAGAGTATTCGGCTTTCTTCATCAAAACGAGGGTCGGATTTTGCAGTAGGAGCATCTGCTTGAAGTAGCTCGGCAACAAGGTATGAGTGTACTCGCTGGGCGTAGCGCTTATAGTCAGCTACACGGAAAATAACCAAATCATTGTCCGATGCTTCGCCTGAACGTATCTTTTCCATTTCGCCGAGAACGCCGATAAAATTGAGCCAAGTCCATCGGGCAGAAGGGTCACTGGCCACAGTTGCCCTCAATTCGTCGGTTATTTCGTCAGGTTCAAAGACAAGTTTTTGAACAAGCGGCATTTCGTGCCAAGCGCCCCACGGTTCAACTTGCCCTTTCCGTTCGAGCTTCCTTTTCTCTTCGTCAATTTTTTCATAAGTAGGCGAAAAGGTGTAGTTGCCGTATATGTTTGTTACCTTTTTGCCGTCGTCCTCAAACTCTTTGATTGCCGCTTCGTGGCCGCTTGCTCGGATTTGTCTGGCAACGCCGAAAAGGTCACTGTCGAGTGCATAGAGCGGGTTAGACGAAAGTATATGTCCGTTTAATTGGTCGTGAACTTCTTTCAAAGCACTGGCAATGCGGTCGTAATCATTTTGATAAACTTCAACGGCTTTTATGGCTGGCTTCGCTTTTTCCGCCATCTTTTCAGCCGCTTTTTGAGCTTTTTCCAATGCTGGCTTGTATTTGTCTATAATTTTTTGCGCAATTTCAGTGACCCGCTCGGCTGATTTCCGAAGCTCGGTCATTGCTTGCGAGTTCATCAGTTCGTATACCTTGCTTGCAGTTTGCCGCTGTTTTTCGAGGGCTGTAATGAAAGGTTTGGTTTCCGTCAGCTCTTGGACTGTCTTTATGTATTCGGCAAGGCCGTGAAAAAAGCCCCATTTATCCTGTTGGTCTATAAAGCTCTTATACTGCTGCTCAATGATTTTGAGAGCTTTTTCATTACTGTTTTCCATTACATTTTTACCCTTACACTGCACGCTGTGCAGTAAAAAACCACAAGGAGCGAACGTCTTGTGGCAATTCTATCAGATTTTCCCATTCGTCACATTTTGCCTTATACTGTCGGAATATGGACGACATCAAAATCACAGATGCAACAGCACAGGACGTAGAAGGTATCCAGACTGTTTTTGACGAAACGTGGCTGGCCACTTACCCAAACGAAGAAGCAGGAATAACAAGAGAGGACATTCTCGACAGAAGAAAGGGTTCATTTGACCCAGAGCGACTTCAAAAACGAAGGGAACACTTTACAAATCCGCCAGAAAACCAAAAGTTCGTTGTCGCCAAAGACGGAAACAGGGTTGTAGGACTTTGTAGTATTCTTCGAGAAGAGCAGTACAACAAATTGAGCACCATTTACATTCTTCCTGAATACCAAGGAAAAGGTATTGGAAAGAGGCTGTGGGAAGCGGTTGCCCCTTTTCTTGATACGAAAAAAGACACAATTGTTCAGGTTGCCACCTATAATAAGCAGGCAATCGCATTTTATGAAAAACTAGGTTTTGTTGATACGGGAAAGCGTTTCAGTGACGAGAAGTTCAGAATGAAAAGTGGTGCTCTTATTCCTGAAATGGAACTCGTAATCAAAGCATAATTTATGTAGTCATCAAAACAGCTTGGCTTGGGAAAATGCTGTGTATGCCAGAATACTCAAATCTCTGCCTTACGCCCTTCCAATCTACAGTTCTGAACGCATCTAACCACTTCCGCAAATGAAGAACGAAAGTCTATATATTAGGGTAATAGAATTAGCTTTAAAGTACCCTGAGGGGTTTACATTCTCGGATATTATTGACAATAGAGAATTAAATTTAGAAGGCTGGAAAAGAAATATTTTTGACAGATATTTCTTAAATGCCTGTCAACGTTATCATCACAATAATAACACCATTGGTGAAACAATTTTTCTATTTATAGTAGGTAATAAGGATAAACATGACTCTCCAGAAAATAAATACTTATTGACTTTTGAAGCAGAATTTACGTTTATTGATTATCTAGAACTAAAATTTGCTAGACAAAATGCAAAAGAAGCCAAAACACTGTCTATTTGGGCCATTGTTCTATCTGCAATTGCAATACTAGTATCGGCTCTAATTCCCTTTATAATTGCACATGAAGTTACTCAAAGTGTAATGATTGATAAAAATCAATTTCAAGAAATCAGAAATCTTATTGAATTGGACAAAAAATAAAATATGGAAACCGACTTACTTCAACAAATTCAAGAAAAATCCCTACTAATAGACTGGAGCAACAAGGAGATAAATATTTCAACACCAGTTGTCATTCATTTTCCTGTACCTTCAAACCATCCCAGGTACTCAAAAATTAAGAGCTACAGGCTGATTGTCATGAAGATTAAGAACTACCCTTTATCTGAAACAGATCTTATCATTTGTGATGAGCAATTAAAGCAATACTTACCTGAAAAGGTGGCGAATTTTCCTCATATTATTTTTATTGAAGCGGTTGAATATAAAACAAAGATAATGTCAGAAGTTTCAATGCTCCAAAAAACCATATCGGACAAAAATTATAAACGTATTGTAGCGATTGGCGGCGGAATTATTGCTAACATCGCTTCTTTTCTTGCTGAAAAAATACATATTGATCTTGTTCATGTTCCGACAACACCTATTTCAATGTCAGACGCCAGTATTGGCGGTAAGGTGCGTGTAAATGATATTCAAGGAAATATATTTGTTAAACACGTTTATAAATCTTTTTATGAACCCTCTGAAATAATCCTTGATGCTCAATTTCTAAACCATTTGAGTGATGAGCAAATTCGCATCGGTCTTGCTGAAGTAATCAAGCATGCGCTTTATCAATCGCCTTTATTGATTCAATATATTTTATCTGATATCTTTCAGCCATTTACAAATAAAGACAGCCTTTTGCGCGCAATTCTTTGGACTGCTGATCTTAAACGAATCTGCCTTGAGGTTGACCCCGAAGAGTCTTTAAATGGATCTTACAAAATACTTAGAGCCGCGCATGATATTTCTGACAAACTAGAAGAGCAGAGCGGTTTTATGCTTCAACATGGCATGGCAGTCGAAAAAGCGATGACCGAGGATATAAAATCCGATATTGAAAAATCCGAGCTATTGGTCAAAATATACCAGAAATTAGGAATAGACTCACCCGCCTCAAACTGAATCCTGAAGAAGCGCTAAAATACCCTTACTGGGCTTGAACTCGTGGGTACTTAACTCAGACAGCCCGCATTGTAAAAAAAGTATCGGGTGACTCGAGTACCTTAATTCTTAGGTTTAAGCTAAACTAGTCAGATGGAACATTTGCCATCAGAGAATACAAATAAACATGAAAAATCCCCTATCAAAGATGGGGTCGATTTTGTGTTTGAAAAAAATCCAAATCTCGCTCAAATTGGTGCAAAAGACCAGTATTCAGAATATTTAGATACCATATTCCCTGATAGTGTTATGCGCATGATTCTTTATCGTGGAGATAATATAAAATTTTCTTTACCCACAGATAATAATACCGGTGTCTATTTAACAACAAACAGAACCACTGGTTCTCAATATGGAGATCGATTAACCATGGCACTTGTAGAAACAAAAAATCCATATCACACACAAGATATGCCTGGCATGTACTGGAAAAGAATTATCAATAAATCTGACAGATTATCCACACATGATTCAATCATATTAAATGGTGGTCAAGAACTTATTATTGCACCTAAAAAAATTCATTTATTGGGATCCGATCAAGATTTGGAAAACTTTAGAAAATTTGTCGAAAATCACAAAGACTCATAGGGCTGGTTTAGAGCTACAGAGAAGTGTTTAAATACCCTTACTGGGCTTGAACTCATGGGTACTTAACTCACCCAGCCCGCAAAAATAATGAGCGTAGCGATTATATTTTTGCGCAGTGCATAGTGGTCTAGTTCCCCAGCCTTACCAATTGGGGATAGCGGGTTCGATTCCCGTCGCGTCAATAAGTTTATTTCTCATAAACATTAATTTCCTGATTGATCGTAAATGTGGGAGTATTTAGCTTTGCCTGCAAGAAATCAGACATGAGTTTGATATTTTGCTCAGAATGGGCAGTATCCATCAGATACAGGCATTGTTTCGTCAGCCCTAGGAATGTCGGACTGGTGAGTGTTGCAGTGAATGGCACGGATTTAACTTTCGTATACCCAAAAGGAAATCCCTCAATCTTTACTTCAGGATTAGCGCTTGGTAAATGACCAAGACTAAATCTCATCACCTCCCCAAGAAAGTCGTCGTTCATATCTTCAATAAGAATAATTCTTTTGGCATTCACGCGCTCGATGCTATCCTTTAACTTTTCTAGGTCGGCATCGATAAATTGATGTACATGGGACATGAACATTGTTTCTATTCGTTTCAACTCATCAATAAGCTTTGTATCGAAAAAATCTCCGGTTATTCGAGCGTGCGCTTCAGGGACAGGAACGTCAGAAAAATCGAGCACGTCTAAATGAACAACCTTCTTTTCAGGGATTACCGCCGAAAGAATATCAGCGGTACCCCCACCAACATCAAGGATCGGCTCATCAAAATATTCAAGAAATTCTTTTTTGAGCAGATCAATAATAATGGGATTTTCATCACAGTATGTTTCCTTAAAATCTTTTACATCATCGGACGATATGGCTATGGTATCTTTGTTCATATTTTTTTATTTATGGCTAATAAGCTCACTTAAGTATGATTTAACTTTTTTCATATCAATCGATTCACCGGATTTCAACTTTGATTCAGCATCAATCGAAAAATTAATTTTATAGTGTTCTTTCATTTCAAAATATGAAGAAAGCAGGCCGGGACCAAATCCCCCACAGAGCGCGATGTCATTAATACCTTTTTCTAAAAGTGTATCGATCTTTTTCTCTATATTGGTCTTTGCATCCTGTTTGCCAGCACCTCGGCTGTTGTCAATCATCAAAAACGTCTTATGTTTCAAGACTTCCTCGACAAATTCCGGATCATCCACCAAATGGAATTCCTCGTCCGAGAGAGGAATATCAACCAAGAAAAACTTATTGGCATACTTGAGTACTTTCAAGTGGTCGCTAGTTAAATCATTTAGTCGAATATATTTAACATATGGTAACTTTTCTCTAATGAGCGCAACGTCTTTGAGAGGGTCGGTTGAAAATTTGAATGTAAAATGGAGAATTGGCACGAACCCTTCGAAATATTCGGAAGCTTTGCAGATTGCTTCAATTTTCTTCAATTCATGCGGATCGTTGAGAATGTGCGAATCGGCATACACACCGAGGCAAATTTTGAGCAATGGATCTTTCTTTAAGCCCGCCATGAAATTGCCGATTTCAGTGACCTGCTCCGGTGACTCAACATAGGTGAATTGATAAAAGTAATTGCTCTCATCTTTTCCAAAAAAGTGCTTGAATTTTTGTCGCTTTGTTTCGAAGTAACGTCGATTGTAACTGTTACTTTCAATGACCAAAGGAATGCGGTCAGTAATGGTAATGCCTAATCTCGCAATTTCAGAAACCTTTGAAGGATTGTTTGTAATCAACTTTATTTCTTTGACGTTCAAGTAATCAAGAACTTTTTTTACCCAAGAATATTCTCGGTAGTCTGGTTTGTGACCTAAAAGAATATTGGCTTCATGAGTATCATATCCTTTATCCTGCAGGATGTAAGCTTTAATCTTTTCATGTAAACCAATACCGCGCCCTTCTTGGCGAAGATAGATAAAGACTCCATTGCCACTTTCTGAGATCATAGAGAGTGACCGGTCTTTTTGTTCTTCGCAGTCACATCGATAACTATGGAATGTATCCCCTGTCAGACACTCGCTATGGACTCGTACGAGAACTGGTTTACTGGTATCGAGGTTTGGTGTTTGTAAAAAAATAATCTCTTCACCTTTTTTCTGATTCCAAACATTGAAATAAAATGTGCCCTGCTTTGTAGGAAGAAGGGTGCCGACAATATCGTTTTCTGGTATATCCCTTGTTTCTACTTTGCCTGTGCGTATTGCATCAACAGGAACGTTATAGAGATCAGACAATAATTTTGCCTGACTAAGAGTGACCTCTTTCTTTCCGTTCTCAATCAGGGTTAACGTAGGGCGAGAAATACCCAGCCGTTTTGCTATCTCATTTTGAGATAAATCCGCTGCTTTTCGGAGGCGGGTAAGCAATTTAGGACTATTTTTCATAATGAGAGTATCTTACTATATGTAAAGATAATTGTCAATAATTTTGTAATAAAATATTACATTTTAACCTTACGGTGTTGCTGTAGGGCAAAAAAGTGTCTCATTTGTCTCTTTAGGCAAAAACCGAATAGAGACTCACCGACCTCAGCTCGGCATCCAGAAAAATGCTATACTTAGCATGGAGTATTCAATGGTCGATTTTAATAATTACCATACTATTTTACTTTACACTTTATGCTTAGAACTATAGCAATAATCTTACTTGTCCTTTGGCTCCTTGGTTTTCTCGGTTTTCACGTTCTTGGAAGCTTCATTCACATTCTCCTCGTGGTCGCGATTATATTCTTCTTGATTCACATCATTCGGGGCGAAAATCCACTGAAGTAATGGTTTAGGGAAAATTTAAAATATTTTTGGTTTTTCTTCATCAAGATTGTGTAGTCTTTTTGTATGGAAAACATATCGCCAGATGAAAAGCTTTTGCCAATCGAAATCATAAAAGATAAGATTTTCTATATTCGAGGTAAAAAAGTCATGCTCGATAAAGACTTGGCTCTACTGTATGGCGTACCGACCAAGCGTCTCAACGAAGCAGTAAAGAGGAATATTGGCAGATTCCCACTAGATTTCATGTTTCAGCTAGATAAAAAGGAAGCTGGACTATTTTCAAGGTCACAAATTGTGACCTTGAAACCTGGAAATACAGACAGAGGTAATGGTAATCCTTCTCTAAGGTCGCAAATTGCGACCTTAGAGACCGGCAGGGGTAAGTATGCAAAATACTTGCCAATGGTTTTCACTGAACAAGGCATTGCTATGCTCTCCTCTGTCCTCAATAGCGACAAGGCAATTCAGATAAATATTCAAATTATCAGAATTTTCATCAAACTCAGGGAGATGATCGATGCCTACCAAGACCTTCGTGAAAAAGTCGAGGAAATGGAGCAGAATAATGAGACCAATTTTAGAGAAATATTCAGAGTAATCAAACTCCTCATAGTCAAAGAAAATAGGCCCAAAAGGGAGATTGGTTTCTAAGGTCACAATTTGTGACCTTAGAGCTATGGCCAGGGCTTTTCAGTGACAATCAGGATTTTGCTACAATACAATGCATGTCCTCCCTCCTCACCTCCCTCAAAAAAGAGCTCCGTGCGCTCGGCACACCGGAACGAGCACGGCTTTGCGCTTGGTTTTTTAAAACTGCGCCCGGACAATACGGCGAAGGTGACATTTTCATCGGCATAACTGTTCCCGCACAAAGAGCAACCGCAAAAAAGTATGGCAACCTTTCCCTCTCTGACATAGAAAAACTTCTTCAATCACAAGAACATGAATTCCGCCTCACAGCACTCATCCTTTTGGTCGCCAAATATAAGCAAGCTGAGCGCTCCAACTCGAAAAAATCCCAGAAACAAATTTTCTCCCTATACCTCAAAAACACAAAATCGGTGAACAATTGGGACCTCGTTGATTCAAGCGCAAGCTACATCGTCGGAACATACCTAGCCACATGCCCAGCAACCGAAAGAATGCGCACTCTCATGCGCCTGGCCAAATCAAAACTCCTTTGGGATAGACGAATAGCGATGATCTCCACGCTCGCCTTCATCAGCAAAGGACACCACGCAGAAGCCATCGCCATTGCAACCATTCTCGTCGACGATAAGCACGAACTAATACAGAAAGCCGTTGGTTGGATGCTTCGAGAGATAGGCAAGAGAGCTTCACTAGAGGCCGAGCTCTCTTTTTTGCATAAATACGGTGCAACTATGCCTCGAACCACCCTCCGATATGCTATAGAAAAATTCCCAAAACACGAGCGTCAGATGTATTTGGCGCTTCGGCACACGCTTTCTCGCACCACATCGAAAAAGAGCCCCAAATAGCGTCATTCCTCTCTCCCCCTAGAGACCCCCTTGCCAAATCCTAAAACATGCTACTATATGGGGAGTCTATTAATAGGTAATAAGCAAACGCAATTAATATATGGCACCAAAAGCAAATTCCGCATTTATGAAGCCAATGAACCTTAGCGAAGAACTCGCTGAAGTCTGTGGCAAGAAGGTCATGCCTCGCTCAGAAGTCGTCAAAGCTCTCTGGGTCTACATCAAGAAGCACAATCTTCAGGATCCAAAGAACAAGCGTAACATCATTGCAGATGATAAACTCAAGCCAGTCTTCGGTGGTAAGGCAGTGGTCAACATGTTTGAAATGACCAAGCTTGTTTCAAAACACCTTTCGTAATTGTTTCAATTGCAATCTCTCAAAAGCACTCCCGACTCGGAGTGCTTTTGTTTTGCACGGCTGATTTTAAAAAAGTGTAGTAAACTATTCTTATGCAAGAATTTGATTGGAAGATCCCCGCCAACCACAAAAACCGTACTGTTGATTGGTATTGGGCAATTGGACTCATTACGATCGTCGGCGCGACGACGGCATTTATTGTCGGCAATGCCCTCTTCGGTATTTTTATTTTACTTGGCGGCGGACTGCTCTTCTACACCAACCTGCACCACGGTGATGACACTGATGTGCACATTAACGAAAAGGAAATCGTGGTCAATGGTCTCCGCTACCGAACTAAAAAAATGCATAGCTTTGCTATTACCAAAAGCGGGGCCGAAGATGACATTCTCATTGTTCGCACCGATAGATTTTTTATGCCCATGCTCATCCTCCACATCTCAGATGATATTTCACTCAGTGATCTAGAGGAAACACTTTCTGTGCGAATAAAAAAAGAAGACCTGCGCGAGCCACCTGCCAATGCTGTGGCGGAGAAGCTGGGGTTCTAATACTCAGAGCTTGGCTTTGCGTGGCGACGAAATCGTATTTTGAGATTCCAGCCTTTTGTCGTATAGTATCTCCGCGCCAAACAAGAATGGCTGGCGCAATGGCCCCGTCGTTCAATGGATAGGACAAGAGTTTGCGGAATTCTAGATGAAGGTTCGATTCCTTCCGGGGTCACAGATTTTAATAAAAATACCTTTAAGAAGGTATTTTTATTTCCCCCATAACACATTCCAAAAAAGACTGGCCACTGTTATTGGTCCGACACCGCCCGGGACTGGTGTCATTAATGAAGCTTTTTCAACGCACGCCGGATGAATATCTCCAGCCAGCTTCCCGCTTTGTTCACTCGTACCAGCATCAATCAGGATAACGTCTTTTTTAATCACGTTTGGCGTAATGAAATGAGGTTCTCCAACGCCGGTAATAATAATGTCGGCATTTTGTATCTCTGCCAGACGTTCGACTATGGACGTGCTTCTCCTTATTTGAATATAGGGAATTTTTTCTTTGGCTAACATTGCCGCGACCGGTGCGCCAACGAGCCTTCCGTTACCCACAACAAGAATTCTTTTGTTTTCTAAATTGACATTGTTAAGCTTAATAATTTCCCAAACTGCCTTTGCTACAGGAGGTACTCGGTCGCCTTCACCCATTCGATATGTATCCATGGCAGCTGCACTCAAGAGATCAATATCTTTATCTAAAGGAATAGCAGAAATAATTTGCTCCGTATCAAGACCAAGAGGCAACGGCAACTGCACGACGATACCATCATAGGTATCATCCAGGTTGTTTATAAAGATTACTGCATCTTCCGTGGTGCGGACTTCTTTCTTAAACCTTGTCGTTGAAATACCGACACGCTCAGCAAAGCGTTCTTTCATTTTCACAAACTGCTCACTGGCAGTATTATCACTGAATAGAATGAAGGCTACTTTTTTCATGGGCAAATTTTTAAGCTTCAACTTGAGCTCGTTCTCCATTTCATTCGCAATTTTATTGCCATCAATAATCATATTATTAATTATATCTCTGAATCACCTTTTCAAACTCTTCAATCGAGTACACAAAGTGTAGCCAGTCATATTCCTTCGGATCCTTTACTGAAGTACAGAGTGTTTTCATTTTTTCTTTGATGAGGTGCTCCCAGTCTGTACCGTTTTTTGTCTGAAAGAATATAAGCGGTGTCATCTTTATATTATGTCCCCCATATTTATTCATTCCATCATTCACAACATTTTCATGGAAAACAATAGTCTCCTCTAGTTCAGTGCCGTCCCCACCAAGCGGGCAGACTACGGCAATATCGCCAGAAACAACCACCTTCAATCGCTGAAAGATATCTTCTGAAACATCTGTAAATGATGCTTCCTTTACTCTTTCCCATAAACCATCATGCTGTTGTTGTGGCACGCCGATGTTCAAGAATGGAGAAAGACTATTCTCGGTAATATATTTATTTGCGGTATCACTTGTTGCAGACATTGCTCCCCCACTGTAACCGCCATGAATAATACCGTAGCCACTTTTGAGCAGTACTTCTGTAAACTGTTCGATTGCTTTGTATTCTTCGCTTGATGGATCTATTGTAGATTTGCCGAGTACTGACGCAAAACGATTCGCACCCGATTTTTCTTTCATTTCTTGTAATGTCATATTTATATGGCAATGGGAAAATTGATCTTCTCCCCGTGCTGATAATTAGTAAATGTTGTATCTGTGAACTTCCAATTGAGTATACCTGTAAAACTTTCTGTGATAGCGGCGGGATAACTGGAATTTTCTACCTCCAATAACTTCTTCGCTCCTTCAATATGGTTTTCATAAAGCTCTACCTGTCCGAACATGCCTATTACTTTTCCCTCCTCGTAACCTGTCTCTAAACAAATTAGGTGAAGGAGCAAGGCGTGCTGAGCAAAGTCATTTGGCAAACCGAGACATACATCTGCACTTCGCTGATAAAATATCAGGCAAAGTTCATCTCCGTATTTAAGTATCTGAAAAGCAAATGGGCACGGGGGTATCGACTGCTGATCGATGTCTTTCGGATTCCATTGTGATACAACGAGCCTTTTGCTTTCTGGGTTTTCTTTAATTTTCTCAATTAGCAACTTAATTTGATCTACTCCTTGGTCCGTGTAATCGCCTATTCCTTTGTAATCAGCTCCAAAATTTCGCCATTCGAATCCATATGTAGGGCCAAGATCGTTGGGATTTTCTGATTGATTACTTTGCCACTGATCCCAGAAGTGACAGCCGCGATCGGTCAGCCATTTTTTATCTGTGTAGCCCTTGAGATAAAATTCAGTTTCCACTCTCATGCTTTTCTGCGGCATTTGACGAAGTGTACATAGTGGGAATCCAAGCTTCATGTCGTGTTCAATTGTTTTTCCCAAAAGACTGTATGCTGAAATTCCTGATCGAGTTAGCCTCAAGAAACCTTCATTTAAACATTCTTTAATTATTTCTTTGTATTGTGTATCGAAGTTTTTCATATATTTATCTACTTGGCTTCTTTGCCTGCATTACTAAGGTGAATGGAATCATTTTAGATTTACTTTTTGAGTACGTGCTTGAGAAAACGTGTTTCTTTTCTTTGTCGTTATTCGTCGTAATCTCATGGAATGCCGTCACATCGAAACCTGCTTTTTTGAGAAGTTGGAACCAAGTACTCGGCTTAGCCTGAAATGATTGAATGTTATAGCCAGTTTGATTCCAATTGAATCGCACTGTCGGTTTTTCCTGATTGTATGAGTTCTGAAATACTACTTTACCGTCATGCTCATCTACTACCCTGACCAAATAGTGATCCCAGCTAAAGGTGAACGTGCCGCCTGGTTTGAGAACTCTGAATACTTCCCCCAAAGTCTTCTCAATGTCTTCGGACCAGCCGATTCCATACACACTGAATACTTCATCGAACGTGTTTTCGGAAAAAGGAAAGTCTTTCGACATATCAGATGTTTGGAAAGAAATTTCCTTGCTTCCGTACTTCTTTTTCGCCTCATTAATGCCGTTTTGGGAGATATCGATACCGATATATTCTTTTGGGTTTTTCTTAGCGACAAACGGTACTGATTCTCCTATACCACAACCGATCTCCAATAATGACTTGCCCGTGATAGTTAATAGTTTAGGAGTTAGGTCTGAGCCTGACGAATGGAGTCCCCACGAAGGAAGAAAGGTTCCTCCTGAATGGTAATCCCCTGAGTAAAGGGAGTTCCAAGCCTTGGCGTTATTGGTTTTTACCTTGTTTTTCATGTCTATAGTTTACAACTTTAATTAAGTATTGTACCGTTTTTTAGTCATATTTTAAGTTATCCACAGTTTTACCTTTATTTATAAAGGTTATGGTATAGTAATTGTGTGTCCGATTTTCCGACATATTAAAATTATATGAACCAAATCACTGTTTTACTGCAAAAATATGGGTTTAGCGAACGCCATTCAAAGGTATATCTTCACCTTCTCTCAAGCTTAGAGGATACGGTACTTGGGGTAGCTAAAGCCACCAATATACCTAGGACGACCGTATATACAATCCTGACTGACCTTAAGGACCAAAACCTCGTATCCACCTTTAGGAAGAACAAGGTTCAGTTCTGGACGCCAGAAAGTGTAAATCAGCTCCAAGTTAATCTCGAGCAGAAGCAGGAAGTCGCTGACTCCCTCGTTCCCCTTTTACGTGACATCACGAGCAAGTCCCACCTCGGGGATTCTTCGATCCGTATGTTTACCGGAAAAGAAGGCTTGAAGATCGTTTGGGAAGACATCATTTCCTGCCTCGAAGCCGAGAAGCCGCCTTTTGTATATGCGATCTCTCATACGGACCTGTATTCTATTTTGCCGAAATACTTTCCAGCGTGGATTGAGAGACGCAGAAAGTCTAAAGTTTTTGCAAAACTGATTGTCCATCATGGGCACCAGCACCTTCGTTCTGATAGCGGGCAGGAAGTCCGTGCCATGCCAGAAAAATATATTTTTACAGGCGATCTTACTATCTATGGGAAAAAAGTAGCCATCTTTGTATTTGAAAAAGACCGATATGAATCGATTATTATTGACTCTCCTGCTTTCGCACAAATGATTCAGGGAATATTTAATTACACCTGGGATAATTTGGGAGAGACGGCAAAGATTTAATTTAATAAGTAGTGTCTCATTTCCCGAAAACTGACCCTGGCCGACGAGCTTCATATGCTAGTGAGACCTACCGAGAGGGTTAAACGCAGTACCTTTTCGCTAGAGTCAAATAACAAAAACCACCATTTTGATGGTTTTTGTTTTACCTATTCTCAACTTTTTCCTGCAATTCCTTCAGAAATTCCTCTTTTTCACTTTGTGGCGCAAGTGGTCCTATTTTTTCTAATTTTGAGAAATATATTTAAAAAAATATTGACCCAGGACAGATTACATCTCAGATGTAATCGTTGACAAGATTTTTCCTATTTCTCCAGAAAAATTCTTTTTTAGTATATGCATTTTAGTTTCAAATTTTGCCAGAAACCCAAAAAACTTTGCCTTGAATATTTCGTTATCGATACTATTTGCGGCTTCTTCTTGATCTTCTCTATCATTGATGCCCACAGATTTCAAAAATGCCAATCCATCTAGAGGCAGTAGCATGGCAAATTCACGACTACCCGCTTCTAACTTCAAAACATTGCTCTTAATGGTATTTTGTTGGCATTCCAAAGAGGTAAGAAATTGTTTCTTGTTTTCTTTGGTTGGGTTGCCCTGAAAAGATGATTCTGTTATATTGTTTTTTTCCATCAATTCCTTATTATGCGCTTCATACATTTTTGAAGCTTCGTAAAAACTTTCCGTGGATTTGAATATACGCTCTACTGTTTCCATATTTTCAGAAGTAATTTTCTCTGCTTTGTCGTGCAGAAAATCCTGATGCTCTGGGTTTTTGGTAGTATCTATAACACTAAAAACCCTCTCGCTCAATTCCTGTTTTTTCTTTTCTGCTATTTCCTGTTCAGTTGGGGTATGCATTGTTTCCATATTTTTTAGTATATCATTTTGAGACCAAATACCATGAACACAGGGGGGGTTGAGTAAGGATGTGTTTTATTTCCTGCTATCCCACAACCCCTTAAAGACTTCCCTTAGATTGTGCGCCATAACAGCGTCATGAATTTCAATGAGGTAATATGGCCTCTGCTTGGTGATGATCATGATGACATATGAACCGACAATCCACTGGGTTGCCGAAAATGCATCCGTCGCCCATGGTTTTATATGGCGGCGATGGGAATATTTTTTATCTATCATCTTTTTTTCCACATCAGCATTATTTGAAAATAGTTTAAGGTCCCAGTCTTTCGGATCTTCCTTCCATATCCAATCTATCCATTTTTCAAATTTCTCGACAAATGTATGGTCTTGGAAACCCCACCATGTGCGCTCCCCTTCTTTCATGCTTTCGTTCCACCTAGGCGCAGCCTCGAATAAGTACTTGTCGAGATCAACTTCATCGACAAACCTGATTTTCGGCACTGAATATGTTTTTGACTCTGGGATATTTTTCAAGAAATCCTGCAGTTCGCGAATAGAACTGACTTTGTGCTTTATTTTTTCATTCTCGGCCTCGATCACTTTTTCGAGTTCCTTTTCCTTAGCAGGCAGGTAGTAGAGGGTTTTGCCTCCCAAATCTTCAACAATAAGGCCTTTATCTTTGAGCTCCTTAGCCACACCGTAGACAGTGGTTCTGTTTATCTTGGCTAGCCTAGAAATAAACGCAGGGGCGATCTTCCCATGCTCAAGAATGAGCTTATAGACAGTTTGTTCCTTATTCCCCAGACCAAGGCTATGCATTACTTTTTCTATCATGACCTTATTCTATCATAGTTGTTGATTATTTGTCAACACTTTATATCAAAATACGCATAAAACCTTGTTAAATATAGCTATTTTCGTTGTTTAGGTATTGACATTACTTGACAAATCTGATATCATATGTGCATTACTATTAGTTAATTATTAATTATGAACAAATACGGAAATATTGTTACAGGTGTTATCGCAGTAGTCGCTCTTGTCGTCGCTTTTGGGGCCCAGAAAGGTACAAAGGCAGAGTCAGTAGCGGATAAAGTTATTAATAACGGCGAAATTCGAATCGGGTATATCATCTATCCCCCTTCGATGATCAAGGATAAGAAAACAGGAAAGCTTTCTGGTTTTTCATATGACCTCGTTGAAGCAGCTGCAAAGAACCTTGGTGTTAAAACAAATTGGGTCGAAGAAGTAGGCTGGGGTTCAGCAATTGAAGGCTTGAAGACCAAGCGTTACGACATTGTTGGAACTCAAATCTGGCCAAACTCAGCACGTGCTCGTGAGGCTGTATTTTCTATGGCTCCCTTTTACAGTGGTATTTACCCATATGTTCGTACAGGTGATACCCGCCTTTCGAACGACTTATCGAAAATAAATTCAAGCAATTATACGCTCAGTATTCTCGATGGTGAAATGTCATCTTTTATCGCAAAACAGGATTACCCATTGGCAAAGGTAAATGCTCTTCCTCAGCTCTCTTCATACGCTGAAGTATTCCTCAATGTGACAAACAAAAAGGCTGACTTAGCTTTTGCTGAACCTTCTGCCGCTAATGACTTCCTTAAATCGAATCCGGGAACTCTCGTACGTGCTACGGATAAGCCTATTCGCACATTCGGTTTGGATTTTGCATTCGCACGCGGTGAAGATTCTATGGCTGCAATGTGGAACACTGCACTCGAAGAGCTAGTAAACGACGGTACAGTTGCCCGCACGCTTGAAAAGTACGGCGTGTCTAACGACTATATCCTCGCGAAGTAATCGCAAAAGTAACTAATTACAGAAAATTATATGTGGAACGTATTAATCAACTATCACCAATTATTGCTCCAAGGTTTTTTGACCACACTCAAACTCCTTGGGTCAATTATCCTCATTGGGGTTCCGCTCGGAACCCTGTTGGGTGTAATCGGCGGCAGGCACAGTCCGGAACTTGGCAAAATAATTAAGGGTGCACGGTTCGTCACAAAAGTTGTACCGGTGCTTGTGCTCTTGTTTTGGCTCCATTTCCCCCTGCAAGGATTACTTGGTGTCGTAGTTGATCCGTTCTGGACGACGATCGTCGCTCTTGGGCTGATTAATATGATTTCCACAGCTCACATTGTTACTACGGAACTTGAGTTACTTCCTAAAGCCTACAGAGAGGCTGGGACTACACTCGGTATGACCAAAAATCAGATAACAAAATATATTGAATTACCTTTGCTACTCCGAAGGGTAATGCCACAACTTCTACTCAACCAGGCGGCAATGCTTGAATACACTCTGTTCGCAAGTCTGATTTCAGTTCCGGAATTATTCCGGGTCGCCCAAACAATCAATGCCATGGTCTACAAACCAGTCGCGATATATTCCCTTCTCGTCATCTTCTTCTTGGCTATTCTCGCACCGCTTCATCTCTCGGTTTCTTGGTTTCAAAAGAAATATGCTAACCAATATGCTTAATATTAAAAACGCCACAAAAAAATATATTCATGATTCCGAAATAAGAGGAATCAGTGATATTTCTTTTTCGGTAATCCCCGGAGAAATTATTTGCGTACTCGGAGCAAGCGGTTCTGGTAAAAGTACACTTCTCCGTGCGCTCGCCGGTCTTGAACTACTAGATAATGGCAATGTTGAAACTGATCAAAAATGTTTAGTGAGTTATGTTTCTCAGGAATATACACTTTGGCCACACCTTACGGTGCTTGAGAATTTAACTTTGGCACCAAAATTAGTGGGTAGTGAATTAAATAAAGAAACTACGACCGAAGCAAAAAAACTTTTGGAGAGATTTGGATTAATTGAGTACGCCAATAATTATCCGAGCGAACTCTCTGGCGGACAAAAGCAACGAGTAGCTTTGCTAAGAGCAATTATGGCAAAGCCAAAAGTGCTTTTGCTCGATGAGATAACTTCAGCCCTTGATCCGGAACTTACCAAAAGCGTCCTCGACCTCATCCGTGCACTCGCCAAAGATGGCTACACAATGGTGATAGTCACCCACCACATGTCTTTTGCCCTATCTGTGGCAGACCGAATCCTTTTCCTCAAAAATGGAAGTATCTTACAAGACAAGAAATCGACTCAATTCTTTTTTAATCAATCAGATCCTGAAGTACGGTCGTTCATTGCTGATATTGCGAGACAAGATGAATCAATAGAGGTCTTTCGTGGTATTGAGCAATTCCAGGCTTACCATATCGGTCTCATGAAGCGTTTGCCAGAAAATTCTACTATCTATGTCGCAGGTGCAGTTGGTGACGCTTGGTACGCGCCAATGGCAGAATTTTATACTCTCTACGAAAAGCTTCGCATTGAGAAAAAAATTATCTGGAAAATGGTTACGTATGATCAGGGAGAAAAAGACAAACAGCTATTGCGAGATTTCCCTGAACTAAACCAGTTCAGGGAAATGCCAAGAAATATTCAGAACCCAGCAAACTACAACGTATTTGGGGATACGGTCATTACTCAAATATTTAGCGACGAACCAACAATCATACAAATTAAAAACCAAGACGTGGCAGATGCATACATGCGATTCTTCGAAGAGCTTTGGGAATCGGGTAAATAAGTACTTTGTTCCCCAACCCCGTACAAGGAGGTCATATAAGAGGCCCGGCTCCCTTTTCCGGGGTTATACCCTCCCCTTTGTTAATGCTAGACTATGCATATCTTCTAGACTAAGTTTAACCAAGGAATGTCCTTGAATTAGTTCGGAAAGCCAGAGACTAGGTTCACAGCGATTAGAAAAAGCACCATTTAGGTGCTTTTTCTTTTACACTGTGACGGGCGGAGGCATGTTTTTTCAGCAGGAAAAACAGCCGAGCCGGGGTCGCGAGATTTTCCGAGCGACGGCGAGGAAAATACTTGTGACCACCATAACAATTTTCGGTTAGCTTTATAGTCTTTCCAAGATGCATAGATGGGCCAAAGCACCTGCTTCTTCGCAGTTTGTCATTTTCAAACCAGCTTTATTTGCCAACTCTTCCAATTCATCTTTAGTAAACTGCTCTGAAGTATAGGCTCCAACGCTTTCATCGAAAGTTACATAGCCATCCTTTACTTTTTTTACAGGAACCCCGATTTGCTTGTACATTTCTAGCCTTTCATTTAGAGCTTTTTCCGAATAGACACTGACAATAATCTTTCCATTTTCTTTAGTTACTCTTTTCGCTTCTTCAAGAGCCTTAACTTTTTTGTCCGCAAAATTAACCAGTGTCATCATTAGAACAGTACAGTCGAAAGTATTTTCCTTGAAAAAAAGGTTGGTTGCATCGGCTTGTTGTATATCTACCGATGGATACTCTTTGAGATTTTCTTTTGCGTCTTTGATGGCTTGTGGGTCATTATCGATTCCTGTAATGTCGCTTGTAATATTTAGTAATGAAATAATGTTGCGACCATTACCGCAACCTACATCTAGAACCTTAGCATTATTGGAAATGTGGCTGCGTAAATACTCTTTTTCTTTCTCGAAGAGGACTTGGAAGCCAGGTGATGG
Organism: Candidatus Parcubacteria bacterium; assembly: GCA_039795715.1. GTDB lineage: Bacteria > Patescibacteriota > Minisyncoccia > Phycocordibacterales > UBA9973 > JAGOSA01. Next base: position 31,548 of record JBDKLD010000075.1, read on the forward strand.
ATTTTCTTCAATTCGTTCCCAAAAATCTATATTTGCTGACATGTATATTTACATTATCAAAAAATACCTAGGTGTGCCAAATAAATAAGACTTTTCATTTATCTTAAGCCAAACTTTCCATTTCTGCTATACTGACCTGTATTTAGGGGTCGCCAGTTACTCCCTCGGAAACCCACCTCTAAGGGTCACAATTCAATTAAAAACCCCAGGAAATTTCCCAGGGTTACATTTCAATCAATATTGCATGGACTCCGCCTTATGGAGTCGAAATTTTGAGGTGGCATTTCCTGCATTTTTTCGGTCTTTATTGTTTCCTCAATCATTTTCTTTATCCTCTTTGGGTCTCGACGCGCCACATCTTCATAATCCTTCGGCGCATGCATCCATGGTTTGTTAGGTACATGACGCTCATAATCAAGGAGAGTAGGGACTGGATCTCGGTAACGGTCAGCGCACACAAAACGACAATTGAGGTAGCCGGTCACAACGTCACTTGTCCAAAGACCATAAATTTTCGGACCGAGTAAATGCGTCGCAATTTCTGCACCGAGTGCATGGCCCAAAATAGCGAATTGCGTGTTTTTTCTAAAAGTAATCTTGTCCCCCACCAACGTCTTGAGCTGGAAGAATGCATCGAGTAAAACAAGTTCACTATCTGTAAGTTTTTGAAGTCTCGAATCTTTTTTGGCCTTTTCCAAAAAACCTGGCCAAGTATCTAATTTCGGCATTTGGTCAGTTTCTTCGATTGCAGGCATCCAGTGTTTCTCAAATGTGAGCAATTGATCATAGTCTTCGAGCAAGTGTTGCATGAGAAGTTGCTTTGCGGGCACATTTTTCGGGCCGATTTTATTGCCAAAAATCTTTTCCAAAATCAGTAAGCCCACATCAATATGATGAAGGAAGAACCGACCAAATATCGAAGGTGTCACCACTTTGTTGAAATCAATCAGAGCATGGAATGCTTCATAGTCCTTGGATTTTCCCCCAAAGATCTTCGCGGAATTTTCCGCGTGTTCGTATTTATTCATTTTTTAGAGTTTTGTAATGAGTTTACCTGATACTACTACAGGTGCCCGTTTCGTCAACAAACACAAAAGATTTACTTTATTATTTCTTGATGGGAATTTCATCTCACTTATATATACTCTAAACAATATGGATTAGTCATCCATATTCATGGGCACGCTAGTGGTCTAGGCCTCCAACCTCACCAATTAGAGATCGCGGGTTCGATTCCCGTCGTGTCCAGAATTATAGCTTTGTGTCACAAATACAAAACCGCTCACTAAGAGCGGTTTTGCGACCTCCAACCTCACCAATGAGACTATTATAGACAAATATTATTCTTTTGCAATAAAATTTTACTCTACTTTACTTCAACACAATACTCTGCAAAATCACCGGCTCAATCGGTTTGTCAGTAGCATCAGTCTTCACGTTATTGATCGCAGTCACCACATCCATGCCGGCAGTGACTTTGCCGAAAACAGTGTGCTTGGTATCGAGGAAATTGTTTGCCGCGGCATTGATGAAGAATTGGCTACCGTTGGTGTTCGGTCCAGAATTTGCCATTGCGATGGTAAATACGTCATTCTTGTTGGTTGCAGTAATCTCGTCGGCAAACTTGTAGCCCGGACCGCCTGTTCCCCACATCTGCTTTTTGGAATCATCCTTCGAAAGCGGGTCGCCTCCCTGGTTCATGAAGCCCTTAATCACACGGTGAAACTTTGTGCCGTCATAGAATCCTTCTTGTGCAAGCTTAACAAAGTTTGCCACAGTGTTTGGTGTTGTTGTTGAAAACGCAATGGTGATATCTCCCTTGTTTGTACGAAGTGTTGCTGATGTCATTTTTTTTGTATCTCCTCCATTAGTAATAATATTAGGATCGGTTAGCGCGCCAACACTACTGTTTACATCAAGGGTTTCAGGCGTAGTTGTTGTGTCTTTGGTAAATAAATCCGCTGCATCTTTACCTCCAGTAACTGGATCTGGCTCAATGTTCATGGTTTTTTGGCTAAAATACCAAAATCCCCCTCCTACTGCTGCCAAAATAACAATAATTAAAATAATATTTTTCATGGCTGATATTATAGCAGGTTAATTTTTTAAATAAAATGTCTATTTCGCCCACTCTACCACTTCTTCATACTTAACCTCCCCACAAAGCCAAGCTTTGGTCTTGGTATTGTAGAAAAAAGGCACTCCGCCACATGCTCCGTCAACATCATAACCTTCCATGATGCGGGTATTTTCTTCATTGTGCCAAACTTCAATTTGCTCGACATTGACGCCGTGTTCTTCTTCGAGTTTTTTGATGACACCCATCATGTGTTCGCAGTGCGGACACTCAGTGCCGTAAAAAACAAGAAGGTGGTTATCGTGATCAGACATATTGTGGTCAGGCATACTACTGGGCAATTACTTAATAACTAAAGCTGTCGGATGTTCCCTCTCCCGATGGATTTTCTTCATTGAAAGTAATAGTGAGAGGTGTGCCTGAAGGAATAGGGTTTGCTGGTGTAAAAGTGGCACTGAAGGCAACTGGGCCAGATGTCATCCAATTACCAGCGATCATGACTGGCATTGTAGGGTACGTATTTATGCCATCAGAAATGCTCACCGTCCCGCCTTGTCCTTCAAACAAAACCCAAGTACAGCCGTCGGTCGCAGCGCTATTGTTGATGACGCCACCAATAACAAGTGGGAATGAAACCGTGCTCCCAGGCAACGGGGTATTAGTTGTCATACCACATTTATATGCGGGCAACATGGTCACAGGAGGTTTTGTTGTCGGATTTTCTGTGGGCTTTGGCAAAGAGTTATCCTCTTTCACAAGGTAAATAGCACCGAGAATAATGGCGAAAAGAATGATGATAATACTGAGCGGTGTGTGACGTTTGTGGTGATCCATATGACGAAAGTGTAGCATAAAAGCGCCTTTCGGCGCTTTCTGTGTTGTGAACTATTTGCTGATTCGTGCGAGTCGAGCCTTTTTGCGTGAAGCGTTGTTCTTCTTGATGACACCACGCTTGGCTGCCTTGTCGATGGCGGCAAAAGCTGATGGAAGCAATTTCTTGGCTTCATCTGCTTTCTTGTCCTTGACTGATTTCTCGACGCGCTTGATGGCATCCTTCATAGCCTTGGTACGGCGGTCATTGACTGACTTTCGCTTGAATGACTGTCGGAGAGCCTTTTTTGCTGATTTGATGATTGGCATTTTTGATTATTCTAAAATTAGGAAAAATTGATAGTAATTACGAACTGACTGAGACGGGATTACAATACCATCAAGTTGGCTATATTGCAAATCCGAGAGAGCGTCGGCGTGAGGGCGAAAAAGTGAGCGAAAAAGTATATACTATTGTCATGATTGCATTCGTCAAAGGCAAAATTACCGACATTTCCGACCGCTCGGTCATCATCGAAACCCAAGGCGTGGGCTATGAAGTCTCGACTACGACCGATACGCTTGCCACCGCACAGATCGGTACAGAACTTGCTCTTTTTACTCACCTCGTCGTAAGAGAAGACTCTATGGAACTATACGGTTTCAAGACTCGCCAAGAGCTCACCTTTTTCCAAATGCTCATTACTGTTTCCGGTGTCGGTCCCCGCTCGGCGATCGCTATAGTTTCGCTCGGCTCGATCGAGTCTATCCAGCGAGCAATCGGCTCCGGCGATGTTGGCTACCTCACAAGCGTTTCCGGTATTGGCAAGAAAACTGCTGAGAAAATAATTATTGATTTACGCGACAAACTCGCTGCCCTTGGCCACAGAATGGGCAACGGAGAATTTAGTGGTGACTCTGATGCACTCGAAGCACTAGTAAAGCTCGGCTACTCACAAACGGAGGCACGCGATGCAGTCAAAAGAATTCCGCCGACAATCACCAACACTAATGACAAAATTAAAGAAGCACTCAAGTATATTGGGAAGTAATGTTCTGCTGAATTATGCCCGAACTCCCCGAAGTCCACACAACTGTCACCGGTCTCCAAAATGTTTTGCCGGGACTTCGCATTGACGATGTCTGGACTGATTTGGCAAAGAAACGCCACACTACGTTCCATCTGAAAAATTCTCATAAAGATAAGGATTTTTTCGCCATGTTTAAAAAAGAAATTATCGGCAAGAAAGTTTTGTCTGTTGAACGTCGGGCTAAAAATATTCTCATCAATCTTGACGGGAAAAATGGTGGGCGGAAAACAATTCTCATACACATGAAAATGACCGGCCATTTAATGATTGGTAAATATACATTGCAGAAAATAAAAGAGAAAGAAAAACCAGCACAAGAGATTTGGCTACCGGCCAAGAGCGAGAAAAACGATGCTCTCCGCGATCCCTACAACCGTTTTCTCCACGTCGTTTTTTCTCTTTCCAGTGGCAAGCAACTCGTACTCTCTGACATTCGCCAATTCGCTAAAGTGACTTTGGTTGAGACCGCAACCATGTATAACAGTGTTCATTTCAAACATATCGGGCCGGAGCCACTCGACAGCACCTTTACTCTAAAGAAGTTTACTGAGCGACTCTTGAATAAATCTAAAGGGAAAATTAAGCTTGTTTTGCTAGACCAAAGTGTCGTCGCAGGTATCGGTAATATTTATTCTGATGAAATGCTTTTCCTTGCTGGTATTCACCCTATGTCTATTGTTGGGAAAATTCCCGCCAAACAGATGTCGCTCTTATACAAAGGAATGAGTGCGGTTTTGAAAAAAGGCATAGACTTTGGTGGTGATTCAACGAGCGACTACCGTGATATCACTGGTAAGCGCGGAGAATTCCAACATGCCCACAACGTCTATCGTCGCACCGGAAAACCTTGCCCCAAGCGTGGTTGTAGTGGCACAATCGCAAAAGTACCCTTTGGTGGCAGAAGCGCACATTTTTGTCCTATACATCAAAAATTATATAAATAAGATATACTTTATACATGGCAGATAAACCAGTACAAGGACCAACTGCGGGGAAAGTATTACTAGTCTTTTTAGCTATTTTAACAGTAATGTTTTTCATCTGGCTCTACACTGGCGGACCAGAAAGGTATCAAGAACTCAAAGACGAGAAAGCAGACTCTCTCCAATTAAATATTTAATATTCGAAAAAGCGCGACTCCTGTTGCAACAGAAACATTGAGCGATTCTTTTTTGCCGTGCATTGGAATTTCGGCAACAATATCGGCTTTCTCGAGAAGACTTTTAGAAATACCATCAACTTCATTCCCGAGCACAAATAATACATTTTCCCCTATTTTTACTTTTTTATAATCCACCGCTTTCGGCGACTGCTCAATCGCCACAATTTGCCAACGCGATTTCTTTAATTTTGTGACGAGACTCCCTGCACGCGCAACACTCGTCCATGGAATATTTTTCTCGGCGCCAAGCGCACGCGTGGCGATTTTGGCATTTGGACGATTGAAACGATCTGTTGGCGCTGGTGTATAGCCAGCGAGATAGACATGCAAAACACCCGCCGCATCAGCAGTGCGGAAGATAGAGCCGACATTTTCAGCACTGCGGATATTTTCGAGCAGTAAGGCTACTTGTCTCTTGAGACTTATTTTTGATTTCTTCATATATTCGGTAAGTGTAGCCTAGAAAGTAATAAGTATACATATTCTGATAATTTTGACCAAAACCATATTCAAGCCATATTTCCCGCTATTTTATGGAAGCAAAACTTTATGGTAAAATTTTTATATGCATGCAAGGAAAAACATAAAAGTCATCTTTCTTTTCATTTGTTTTTCAATCCTCACTTTTTTCCCTTATTCAGCTTCCGCCCTTTTAGCGCCACAAACCTTTGACCTCAATACAGATGAAGACTACGCTGAGGCAGCAGCGTTTGACGGAACAAACGTGTGGTTTGTCTCATCCCATGACCCGCTCCAATTAATAAAAGTAAATCCGGAGACTGGTGCCCACACCACCTATACGCTTTCTGAGGCAAATGGTTCCGTACCTTCAATTACTTTTGATGGAACAAATATATGGGTGGGAGGAGGCAGTAGTGATGGAGCAAAATTCTTCAAGGTCAATACATCGGATGGTTCATATATTGCCTATAGCATGCCCGAGATGACGGCGGATACCATCTTCGGATTGATATTTGACGGAACAAGTCTGTGGGCACGTGGCCGTCAAGGTTTAGCAAAGATACATCCATCAGATGGCACGTATACTTTTTACACTATGGATTATGGTGAGGGGATGGCATTTGACGGAGAGTTTCTTTGGACTACATTCTCATCTGACGCGAACGACGTAACTCTCCTCAAGGTGGATCCTGCCGACGGCTCATATACCACCTATGTTTTACACGGACTCGCTCAGACGTTTGCTCTAGCCTTCGACGGAACTTCGATATGGGTTGTTGATTCGGGCTCTCCCATGACTCTTGCCAAGGTAAACCCGAGCGATGGAACATATACCCTCTATCCAATGGACTCCGGAGAAAATAATGTACAATATCCAACCGAAATCCTTTTTGACGGAACAGATTTATGGATAGCTACCTACACGGCGCCGACAAAATTACTAAGGGTAAACGTCGCTGATGGGAGCCATGTCGCGTATACCATGGCAACGGGTGAAGATTACGGCAGCTCTCTTGCGTTTGATGGTTTTTCGATATGGATGGGCCTCGACACCGCTCCTGCTAAATTGATCCGATGGAATATTAACGACACCACCACCGCCCCGGTTATTTCTACTATTGTAGCTACTCCTACCGCAACTACCGCAACTATTTCTTGGACCACAGATCAAATGGCAAGTTCTACCGTCAACTATGGATCCACAAGTTCATATGGAACAGCATCAACTTCAGCTACACGCGTTGCAAGTCACTCCGTTACCCTTACTGGGCTTACCGCCGAAACTACTTATCATTTTCAAGTAGGTGGAGCAAGTCTAGGGACAGTTTCAAACTCGACCGATCAGACATTTACTACTACTCCCGCGCCATCATCTCCAAATCCATCTTCAAATTGGGGAGGTAGTATGACCATACCAATTCCTATGATTTTGCCCGTGCCAACGCCCCTGACATGTGAGATGGGTGGACAATGTTCTCAGCCAGCAACACCAATAAGTCCTGCGACATGGTTGTTCACCCGAGATTTACGATTGGGAATTATTCATCCGGAAGTAAAACTACTTCAGCAGTATCTCAATGCAAAAGGTTTCTTTGTTGCTACATCAGGCGCAGGATCATTGGGTAAAGAAACAATATTTTTTGGTTCTCTAACTAGGGCTGCTTTAATAAAATTCCAGAAAGCAAAGAATATTGTTCCAGCAATTGGATATTTTGGACCTATCACCCGTGAGTATATACGTTCTCAATAAAGGTACATGTAGCAGTATTTTTTATCGTTTCCGTGTCGAGTAAAACTAGATGTTTTCGGAATACTTTTTTTCTTGTCCTCCCGGCAGGAATCGAACCTGCGACCCTCTCCTTAAAAGGGAGCTGCTCTACCGACTGAGCTACGGGAGGAATTGCAACGTGTATCGCTGTCTGAAAATACCACGCGAAACGCTAAAAATCAAATACGCCGACCAAACTAAAATCCAGCAAGACTTATCACGAGTGCAATAAACAGCGCACCGAGCACTGTGGCGATTGTCGTCCACTTTTTGGGATGTGCGTGGAAACTTTCCGGTATCATATCGGCGAGCGCGATGTAAATAAAAAAACCAGTGAAGATTGAGAGAATTACACCAAGTGAAAATTCGCTGACGACGACTGCCGAACCGACGACGATACCGAGCACTGGCGCGAGCGCATCGGCGACGAGCCACATTTTCGCGCGACGATCATTGCCACCTTTGAGAATTGCAGCGACTGTATTGATGCCATCCGAAAAATCGTGAGCAAGCACTGCGACCGCGACGATTGCTCCAGTCGCGATGGAAACTTGAAAAGAAAACCCAATCGCCAAACCATCGAGAAAACTGTGGAGCACCAAACTCCCCGCTCTCATCACACCGCGACCACTATGTTCATGTTCATGGTCATGGTCTTTTACTTCTTCTCGTGTACTTATTTCTGAAATGATTTCTTGCGCACTGTCATGATGATGCGAATGCGCGTGATTGAAAAAAATACGATCAACGATCATATAGAAAAGCACGGCACCGAGCGCAATTTTTGAAGCGAGTGCTGCGTCTCCCAAAAATTCTGCAGCCTCGGGCAAAAGATCAATAAATGCAATACCGAGCACGGCACCAGCAGAAAAACCGACAATGAGGTGAAGCTTGTCTTTAAATCGAAGCGCAAAGAAACCGCCCAAAAGCGTTGCGGCACATACGAGAATAGCGATGATTACGACTGTCATACAAGTCGCATAGTAGCTCCAAAAGGCTTATTTTGCAATGGCTTTGGGCGAGTCGAGAAACAATCCACAGATTTGGGCTTTGCAGAAAAATAAACAAGCGTATACTAATATCGAAGTAGTTTGCAAGTTGAACATCTTAAGTCGCCCCTACTTTAAGGGCCATAAATAATTGATGATTCATCTCAATTACACCACAGTTCTTTCTGAAGTTCCTTATCCATTGTGAACTTCAAACCCATTTGTTCTTTAACTACAACTAAATACGTCTCATCTTTGAGACTCGCCCAATATAACCCCCTTCGCACCTCCCATTTTTGCAAGGGGGTTCGTTTTATCTCAACTACGAAAAATCCGCACAAATCATATGCGGATTTTGTTTTTATATTTTTCTAAAAATACTAGAGTGACTTCAAAATAAAAAGTTCGAGCAGTGTCGCACCGTCACCTTGTCCCCTGTGTGAACGATGCAGCGCCGATGAAAGCTCAAATGATTTTTCCGCAACTTCTTTATCGGAAAAATGTTTTGATGCAGATGCAACTTTAGAAAAAACAAAAGGCTTCATGCCGAGTGCATCAGCGGTCGGGCGACCACCAGACTGTTGCGCAGAAAAGTAGAGCGCGAGATTTTTGAAATTCCAAATCATCGCTCCGGCGATTTCTTCGGCCGAAGCTCCGGCGCTCATCAGTTTATTGAAAAGCATCCAAGAAGTTTTCTTGTCGCGAGTGTTGTACGCATCAACCAACTGAAACGGTGTGAGTGTGCCGAAAAAGTTTGCTTTGACGCTTTTGATTTCAACAATACTTGCACCAACATTTTGAAAAATTTCTTTGAATTCTTTTGTGATTTCATTTTCTTCAACCACAAACGTTGTTTGACTTTTTGCCAGCACATCGGCATCTTGAGAAAAAAAATCCAAACCATCCGCACGTTCGCCCACACGTGAAAGATGCACAACGTATGATGCGCCGAACATGTCTGCGCCACCTACATAAGAAAGTACTGTTTCTTTTTTAAAAGACGAATCAGAAAAAGAAACAGCTTGTTTGCCTTTTTTTATTTCTCCATCAATTATTTTTTTTGCAGCACTCGCGCGCTCTGCATTTTCTCCGACAACGACGTGCAACATATTACCTCACTTTATTTTTATAATTAATGTATTCTTCTTTATACTTTTCTTCCATGATCCTTTCTTTTTCTTCTTCGTACACAATATATGAGAGCCAGTAGCCGACAGCAGAGAGGCAGACGATCATGAGCGAGTTCATGAGAAAACCCAGACCGATGACAAGCACGGCAAGAGAAAAGGATGTTGGGTTGCGGAGCCATCGATATGGACCAGAGTGAAAGTTGCGCGCTTCGCCTTTTCTCTCACGGTGACGAAATCTTGCAGAGGTTTTCAGCGCCCAGAAAATGAGTAATGTTGCGACCAAGATAAAGAGTATCCCTAGTACGTGAGCAAGTCCTGACGGCAGCATTTTCGATGGAATAAGAATACTAAGAAAAACACCTAGGATAACACCAATAAATTGAATGATCGGTGGAAAACTTCCTAGGTAGCTAATGCGTTGTTCGTGAGTGATATTATTGTTTCTCTTGTCCATATGGCTAGTTTATCAGATTATAATCAGAAGTAATATGCTTCTGATTATTTTAGATCAAAGAGTGTCTCCCCTATCCCACTCGAGACAACTATCGGCACTTCCGGTTTGTAATGAATGTACGATCTTTCAAAAGCACCCTCCATCGCACCTCGAATTATTTTTTCAGCTTGCACTGCGAGGTCTTTGTCGACTTCGTAGACGAGTTCGTCGTGAATCTGAAGAATGAGATTGGCTTTGCCCTCGATACCTGCCTTGATCAAATCTTCATCGGCAAAGCGAATTGCGAGCTTGATGATATCTGCCTGTGTACCTTGGAGTGGAGCATTTGAAGCCATACGTTCTGCCATTTGGCGCAAGAACTGCATCTGCGAACGGAGTGCCGGTAGCTGGCGCCTACGACCGAAAAGTGTTTCCGAGTAATAGTGCTTGGACGCGAAGGCTTTGGTATTTTCGATAAAATCACGAATGCCTTTGAAGTTTTCAAAATAGGCATCATGGAAAGCGACCGCTTCAGCACGAGTACTGCCAAGATTTTTCTGAAGCGCAGAAATTCCCATGCCGTACAAAATGCCGAAGTTGATGATTTTTGCTCTGCGACGCATTTCGCGATCAACATCTGCTTCTTTCACGTTGAAAACTCTGGCCGCAACGCCGGTGTGAACATCAATACCGGCATTGAAGATTTTTATAAGTTCTTCATCTTTTGATAATATCGCCATGATACGAAGTTCAATCTGGGAGTAGTCGAGAGAGATGAGCACGCGTCCAGGACCAGCAATCATGCCTTTGCGTATTTCTCGTCCAGCTTCGGTACGAATCGGAATATTTTGCAGGTTCGGATTGAGCGAGGCGAAGCGACCAGTCGTCGATCCGTGCTGAACAAATCGAGTGTGTAAACGTCCGTCAGTACCAAGCATTGTCGGGATGGTGTCTATATATGTACCTACAAGTTTTGAATATTCTCGATGCTCCATGATGAGCGGAATGATTGGGTGTGCGTCTTCGAGTTCTGCCAGCACCTCAGCCTTGGTGGAAACTTTACTCGTCCTCGTTTTGCGCTTGAGACCGAGTTTGGTAAAAAGAATTTCGCCGAGCTGTTTTGGTGAGGCAAGGTTAAATTCTTCACCAGCGAGTTTCCAAGCTTTTTGCTCCAAATCATCGAGTATTTTGTGATACTTTTTTGAGAGATCATCAAAAACTTTTGTATCTATCCCGAGACCAAACTGCTCCATCTTGCGCACGATTGGATAAATAGGCATTTCAATTTCACTGTATATTTTCTCAAGCTTCTCTTCATGTAAATCTGCTAGTATTTTTTCTTTAGCTTTTGTAAAATTATCAGTCTTGGCATACGACAAAACCTCAGACTCCCCCGCATCCGTCAGATCAGAATTGATGAGCCAGAGCGCAATCGCGACTTTTTCTATTTCTTCTTTATCTATTTTGCTCTCTTCGCGAATACCAACGCTTTCATTTTCACCGAACATTTTTTTGACCCTAGGCACCAGACTTCGAAACTCCAAATCGGTAAATGTTTTTTCTAACTGCACTGGATCTACGCCTTCTTGCCAGGTCTTGGCAGGCAACTTGAATTCTATCGGCGCATTTCGGGAAATGGTGGCCAGTGTTTTTGAAAAAATAGCTTCCTCTTCGTTGTCGAGGAGAATCTGCACAAGACGATCAGAGATGCCGGCAGTTTTAATTTTTTCTGGATTTTTTTTCAAAATTTTATACATATTTTCAAGCGCACCAAATTCCTTGATTAAAATAGTTGCGGTCTTCTCTCCAACACCAGGCACACCGATGATATTGTCAGACGGGTCACCGCGCAAACCTTTGTAGTCAACTATGTGCTCAGGTCCAAAACCGTAGCGCTCATTGACCGCATCTTCGTCATAGATAACCGTGTCGGTAATACCTTTTCGTAAAGTAAAAATCTTGACGCGCTTTTTGTCGACGAGCTGAAGCGTATCCATGTCACCGGTCGCGATGTAGATTTCTATATTTTTATCACTTTTCAGTTGCTCGACAATTGTGCCGAGCATATCGTCAGCCTCAAAACCAGTGCAAGAGTAGACAGGAATACCAAAATCTTCAAGCAGTTCTTTGGACCTGCCGAGCTGTGTCTTGAGAGCATCGTCGATAGTCTTCCTGCCTGCCTTGTAGCCTTCATACACTTCATGACGAAACGTTTTCTTGGGTAAGTCGTACGCCGCCACAATATAGTCTGGCTTGAGGTCGCTCACGATCTTGAAGAGCATGGTCGAAAGCCCATACAAGCCACCTGTTGGTTCACCCGCACTCGTCGAGAAGTCCGGCATCGCATGGTAGGCACGGTGCAAAATGGCATGAGTATCGAGTAAAATGAGGCGTTTTTTGGCTGCCATATCGCTGAATTATAGCATTTTGGGCTAAAAAAATACCCCGAATTTCGGAGCATATTGCAAGCTAATTTTTTGCACAAATGACGTAATCACCTTCGCAATAATAATCGACTGGGTAGAATCTTATTTCTCTCCAGTTATTACCATCATAATTGAGACCATCGATGCACTCGCGATACTTTTTTGACCTGCGTTTGCATAAAATAAGTATATTGCTTTCGTTTTGTTGTAGTCCTTTTGGAATCAGTTGCTGATTTTTCAAGATTGTCTTGAGAATATTTTTATCCAAAATCGGCTTACATGTTCTGTTTCGACTAAATCTTTTTATTACTTCATCGAGATCAATTGTCCCCTCTCGTTGTTTCATCTTTGTGCTCACACAAATGAATGTAAGTTTTGGCAACTCAACATCCATACTATTTCGTTTTTTCATGGGCAAGATTTTTTCTAAATGTATTCTTTTCTCAGGAAATGTCAAAGAAAAAATCGGGTTTTTACCGATTTTTTAATTATTTTCGATGATTTTAATTTTCCTACCCTCACCATTATGATCAATTTTCACATCTATTCGACGATCTGGCAGTCTGTCACCAAGTAGCTCTGGCCATTCAATGAGTATAAGATTTTTCGGTTCTGAAACAAGCTCGTGTAGACGGATAGTCGTAGCTTCTTCGGGTTTTTCAAAACGGTAGGCATCAATGTGCACAAGGTTTTTAAACTTCGTGTGTTCGAGATCGTAAATTTTCATAATGACAAATGTTGGCGAAACAACATCTTCTTCGATACCGTAACTCTTTGCCAAGTACTGCGAAAGAGTAGTCTTGCCTGCTCCTAGGTCGCCCCAAAGAGCCACGATTGTCGCTGAATCGCTTTTGAAATCTTCTATTGTTGTTCGTAGCGCAACTGCCACTCTGGCAAAATCCGCGCTCTTTTTTGTTTCCAATTCCATGTTCACGAGTATAGCAGAAAAGTATTATATTCTGCGTGTAAGTATTGTGGCAAGAATGAGAATAATGAGGACAAGGACGATAACCAAAGGCCAGCAATTTGAGTCATCAGCAATTACAACACTTCCACTGCAATTGGTACCGCTCTCACAAACATATGCGTAATTAGATTCTGTCTTGATTGCGACGGTCTGCCTATTGCCTTGTGTGTGAGTATTTATATAGATAATTTGTGGAGCCACGTCAGCGGTTGTGAAAAAGTATGTTGCCCCAACCGAAGTACCGATACTGTTTTGTGCCACCGCACGGTAGAAGTATCTTGTTTCAGGTTGAAGATTTTCTACAACATCACCAAAAGTAGAAGTGTAACCGAGATTTTGATGCGGAGTAGAATAGCCGAGCCCAAGAGTTGGACCCCACTCAAACCAGACAGTTGTTGGGGCTTGGTTAGTGCTAATAACATAGCCATTTAAAAGTGCAGAGGTTTGGGTAATAGCTGAAGCATCAATCGTTGTGGCCACTGGCAGGTTTTGATTTACTGGCGGAATATACGTAGCACTCGCCTGCGCAATAGACATGCTGAAAAACGCCACCACGGCAATAGACACAATAAAAAAAGTTTTTACTTTATTATTCATGAGAATTTACTATTACTTACTTTCAAAAATTCGACTTTCTCAAATTCTTGAAAATAAGGAGGTTTTGATACGAATATCGTATCAAAACCTCCGCACTACTTAGCAATTACTTATGCCTTCTTCCATTATTAATTGCAAGCCTATTGCCTGCTGATTTGAATTGGGCTGGTGCACGATATTGCTGTTTTGGCATAGAACGAACTGATGCACGATTCTGTTGCTTTTCCGTAACATTGTTTCGCCCATTATTAGATGCTGGGTGGAAATTGTTCGGTGCTACACGCCTTGTTGGTTGTTGGTAATCTTTGACTACCTCTTTCCTTGGCTTTTCAAAATTGCTTTTACGGTTCTGATTTGAGACATTAGTGTTTTGATTTGGCTGGTAATTATTCGCCATTTCTCTTTTATCACTTCTCACATCTCTGTTCACCATTTCTCTTTCGTTACTTCTCACATCTCTGTTTTGGTATCGGTCTCGAACTTGATTTCGATCTTGATTTTGATTTTGATTTCGAACACCATTTTGAGAATAGTCCGGAGCACGCCTCTCGATACGATCATTTTTCTTCATCAATGACCTGTTCGCTTGTGGAACAACATTATCCATCTGGCGGACATTATTCATCTGACCAATAGCATTCCGCTCATTTGATTTTTGGATATTATCCCTATTTTCAAATGGTACATTTTTAAATGTAGAATTGCGATTACCATTTGGTGTCTGATTTTTCCTTTCTTGAAAAATTGTTTGATCGTTGGGAGAATCACCAGATGAAGCACGTCTCAGAATAGAGGCAGTTGTCGTTGTAGGCTGGTTGGTGTTGGGATTTCTTACCTTTCCACCGCCATTTGTTGGATTTGGATCCCATCCTACAGGAAACGGATCTGGATTCGGATTCGGGTATGGGTTCGGATTCGGATTCGGATTTGGACTAGGATTTACATTTGGATCCCAACCAACTGGATGCGGATCAGGATTCGGGGTTGGATTGGGTTGCCATCCAATAGTAGGATTTGGCTCCCATCCGATAGTTGGATGTGGATTAGGATTCGGGTGTGGGTGTGGGTGTGGGTTTGGATTTCCATGTGTGGAATTGCCATGTATCGAATGATCATCAACTATTGAGTGATCGTCTTGCATGTGCCACAACTGCCAATTGTGATTACTATTATCATTATAGCTGTAGTCATTGTAACTATTGTCGCTATAATCATAATAATTCACACTGTGATCCGAATAATCATTGTAGACATTCGAACTCGACTGTGAGTAACCACGCGGATAACCATTGCCACCACCATAACCTCCACCATAATAACCAGAGCCACATGCTGTAGTTGGGTAGCAACCGCCACCATAACCACCATAGTTGCCGTAGTTTCCATAACCACTGTACCCAGAACTCCATCCAATACTTGCGCTTATTCCAAAACCAAAACTGGTTCCGTAAGAAGGCGCGCAGTACGAAACTGGCGTAGGGTAACCACAAGATGGTGAACCGTAACTTTGTCCACCACTTCCGTAGTAATTGTTAATAGTAGTCCCAGCTGATTGATTTTGATCGTCAGCAGTTTCCACTATCACCGTCACTTCATCAGTTGTAGAAGCATCGCCATTTTCAGTGCTAGATTTGGAATATTCCGAATCTTTGCTTTTGAATGTTGTGCCAGAATTTTCATTATCCTGACTAGCTTTACCTGCTTCAACATACACCGGGTTCAAACATCGTGCTGAACAAAGATCAATTTCCGGAAAATCTTTTTCAAGATCACCATCAATATCATTTGGATCAACATAGACAATGTATTCCCCATTTTCACTTGCCCTGCCTGTTTTGCCGTCTTGCGTCACCAGACCAAATGTTCCATCGGATTTTACTCCGAGTAGGTACATCCACTCCGGTGCTTGGCGCAAACGCAGATAAGGTATGAGAAGATCAAAATCTTCTACCGTTAGATCGACATACTTTTCTCCGTAACTTTGAGAATTTTTTTGACGATTGTACGCAGTGACTATCGCAGTCTTAAAAGAAAGAAAATCACAATTCAAGTAAGCTACTGTATTGTCACCTTGCGATGACGGTATTTCAAGCTTACCTGTCTCAAAAATTTCTTTGATTTGATCGAGCGAATAATCAATGCGCTTATCTACTCCCGCATACAAAGGCGGAAAAACAGATTTGAGCGCGTAACTTTTCTCTATTGGAAATGCAGAAATGACCGTAATAGCCATAAATGCCAACGTTTTAAGGAACTTTTTCATCATTTTTAGATTTAGTTTATTTGTCTAGATACTACCACTTTTGGCACAAAAAGTCAATACACGGCAACTAGCCGTAAAATACTGGGTTTTACTGATATATTCCATGTTACAATTTCACAATGCCGCACTTTGACGAAGAAAAAGAGATAAAAAAAGTCGACGAACTCAAGAAGAAAGAAGAGGAAGAGCTCATCCAAATGCTCGCTGAGCAGAAATACCAAATACCCTACGTAAATCTCAGTAGCACTCCTATCGAAAACGAGGCTGTTCGCGCGATTCCCGAGAAAGAAGCCCGAGAAATAGAAGCTGCGCCTTTTAAAATTCTGGGAAAAACTATCCATGTTGCCGTGCATTCCCCTGAACGCATCGAGATCCAAGAGCTCTACAAAAACCTTATGAACAAGGGTCTTGATCCTATTTTCTATATGGCATCACGCGCGTCCTTGGAAAAAGTTTGGGATCGCTACAAAGAAATCTCATACGCCGACAGAGTAAAGTCTGGCACGCTTGATATTTCCGGAGAGAGGCTTGTTGAACTCGGGAAGAATATCCATGTGATTTCCGATTTGACAACAATGATTGAGAAAATTTCAACCGACGATAAGTCGCATAAGATTTCTCACATGCTCGAGATTATTCTAGCAGGCGCTATTTCACTAAATGCTTCTGATATTCATATTGAGCCAGAGGAAAGCCGTGTTCGTCTCCGCTATCGACTCGATGGCGTGCTCGAAGATGTGCTTTTTTTCAACTATGACGTCTATAAATATTTAAATTCACGCATCAAGCTTCTCTCTGGGATGAAGCTCACTGTGGTGAAAAATCAAGACGGTCGTTTCTCTATTTGGGTTGGTGAAAGTGAGATCTCAGTGCGTGTTTCGGCAATCCCGGGCGCATACGGTGAGTCTACTGTTATGCGTCTTTTGAATCCAAAATCCATTCAGGTGAACTTGGAAGAGCTTGGAATAGAGCCAAAGCTGTATAAAATTATTGAGCACGAAATCAAGAAACCAAACGGGCTCATCTTGATTACTGGCCCAACGGGCTCTGGTAAAACCACGACACTATACGCTTTTTTGCGGAAAATATATTCGGAAGAAATAAAAATCATAACTATCGAAGACCCGATCGAATACCATTTGCAGGGTATTACGCAAACGCAGACTGACCACAAGAAAGGCTACACATTTATCGAGGGTTTGCGCTCGGCGCTCCGCCAAGATCCTGATGTCATCATGGTCGGTGAAATCCGTGACTCTGAAACTGCCAAAATCGCTGTTGAGTCCGCACTCACTGGTCACTTGGTTTTCTCAACGCTCCACACCAACAACGCCGGTGGTGTCATTCCCAGACTCATCGACCTCGAAGTTAATGCCAAAATTTTGGTTTCCGCGCTCACGCTTTCTATGGCACAGCGTCTTATTCGTAAACTTTGCCCTATCTGCCGAGAGAAACGTGACCCAACCCCCGAAGAGGAAGTGATAATACGGAAAATCCTAAATGAAGCTGTTGCAGAGAAGAAAAATATTGAGGCTTATGGCGTTAAAGCTGATCAGAAAATTGAGCTTTCTATACCGAAAGGTTGTGATAAATGTAACAAAGGCTATAAGGGACGTATTGGAGTTTTTGAAGCTATTTATACTGATGAAAATTTAGAAAAATTGATTCCGACAAATCCTTCGGAGCGTGATATCAAAAAAATCGCTGAAGCTCAAGGTACGCTCGATATGAAAGAAGACGGCATAGTTAAAGTTTTGAATGGTGTGACGTCGCTCGAAGAACTGACGAGTGTGGTGGATCTTGATGAGGAATAAAAAAAGGCCTTAAATCTCCAAACAATCCTTATATTCCGGAGAATAAAAGTAAAGATATTTTGAAGGATAGCCCCAGGAACACAGCCGAAGCCATGCACCAAGACGTCCTTCGCAATACCCTATAGACGTTGATCCGATTGCTTAGAGATTCAAGACCTCTTCTTGAATTTCTGATATTATTCTAATTGTAGTTTGGTGGCAAAAAAGTACCCGACTTACCTGTGTGGAAGCCTGTGGATAAAATGTGAATTGTGGGGATAACCACTTTTTAGCCTTAAAATCTGGGATGAGTATAGCATAGCCAAAATTTTATGTCAATAGACCAAGAGAAAACAAAAAAACCTGCCGATGACGGTTTCCTCGACGTCACACTCCGTCCTGCTAAATGGGACGAGTATATTGGGCAGGGTCACATCAAGGAAAACCTGCGTATTTTACTTGACGCCGCCGAAGGTCGTGGTCATACAGCAGAGCACATTCTCTTTTACGGACCACCAGGGCTCGGCAAAACCACCCTCGCTCACCTCATCGCCAAGGAAACCGGCAGAAATATCAAAGTTACTTCCGGGCCTGCAATAGAGCGTGTCGGCGATCTGGCTTCTATCCTCACCAACCTCACCCCTGGTGACATTCTTTTTATCGATGAAATACACAGACTCAATAAACTTATCGAAGAAGTCCTCTACCCTGCCATGGAAGGTGGAACCCTCGACATCGTGATCGGCAAAGGTCCTTCGGCTCGCACCATTCAGCTCGAGCTTCCACCATTTACGCTCATCGCGGCGACAACTCGCATTTCCCTTCTGTCGTCGCCTCTTCGTTCACGTTTTTCTGGTGGCACATTCCGCCTCGAATACTACACACCGGAAGAAATTGAGAAAATCATCGAACGTTCAGCAAAAATTTTGGAAATCGAACTCAACAACGAAGCAAAAAGTGAAATCGCCAAACGTAGCCGTCGCACACCTCGCACAGCAAACTATTTTCTCAAGCGTGTTCGCGACTACGCACAAGTTCACAAAACCGACGCTGGCACTGATGCCGCAAAAAAAGCGCTCGCACTTCTCGGTGTTGATGAATTTGGACTCAACCAAACTGATAGACATATGCTCGAAGTCCTCATAGAAAAATTCCATGGCGGACCAGTTGGTGTCAAAACAATTGCCGCTGCGACCAGTGAGGAGGAAGGGACAATCGAAGAAGTCATCGAGCCATACCTTTTACAAATCGGCTTTCTCGAACGCACACCACGCGGACGAACCGCAACCAAACGCGCATACGACCACCTCGGTTTTGAGTGGAAAGAGCCGAAGCAAGACTCGCTCATATGAAAATAATTGGTATTGATCCGGGTTTTGATCGCAACGGGATAGCTATTATTGAGCGCGGGGGGAAAAAAGATGAACTAGTTTTTTCTTTGCTCATACAAACAGACAATAAAGAAGTATCTTCGCTTCGGCTAGCTTCTATTGCCGAACAACTTGAAAAAATTTTAAGCGACCACAAACCTGATTTACTCATCATTGAACAATTATTTTTATCCAAAAA
>JBDKLD010000076.1:0-9426 GCA_039795715.1 Candidatus Parcubacteria bacterium
ATCTGCATCAAATGTCACCGACACAAGCGCGACTATTTACGGCTTTGTAAACACTAACAGTAATAGTGCAACTCAAATTTGGTTCAAGTATGGAGCGTACGGAAACCTAAACTACACTGCATACCCTAACCCAAGTGTTGTTTCAAATTCACAAAACATGAGTGCTTTCCTCTCAAACCTCCAGCCAAATACCGTGTACTCATTCCAAGCTTGCGCCTCAAACCAGTACGGACAGAACTGCGGAAATGTTCTCACCTTCATCACCACCAACACAAATGCCTATGTGCCAGTGCAGCCGATATATCCTCCATGCCAAACGGGCTGTGGACCAAGTTACCAGCCACCGTACCAGCAACCACCGATAATCATTTACACAAATAATGGCGGTGATAACTACGGCGTTGGCACAAGTGCTCTCGCGACAATAAAACTTAGTGCGTCCAAGCGTGAAGTGTTCCGCGACGATTATATTACTTTCATTGTTACACTTGAAAATAACAGCAACCGCAAACTCAAAAATGTCGAAATGCACTTCAATGCTCCGGCAGACATGGTGCTCACTTCGACAAGTATGGGTGAAATCTCATTTGCTTCAAACAGTGTCACTGTTTCCTTCCCTAGCCTCGCATCAGGCGATTCGAAAACTGTCACCATCAATGCGCATGTCGAAAAAAATACTAAAGTTAAAAGCTTTGTCGTCCACGCAGATGCGAGTTACCTCAATACCAAGACTGACCAGCGCGAAACTGTTACTGCTGAACTTATGATTGGCACTGCCAAACTCGGCCTCTTTGCCGGCGCATTCGGCGCAGGCTGGACTGGCGGACTGATCTGGTTCCTCATCGCCCTTCTTATCATCTTGCTCTTGTGGCTGATCTTTACTCGTGAACGTCGCTACGAAGAAGTACGCGAAATCCCTGCTCCCCCAAGTCGATGGCCAAGCAAGTCGAATATATAAACAAAAGCTCAACTAAAAATCCTCCGAATGGAGGATTTTTAGTTTAGCTATCTTTGATTAATAATTACCTTTCATTAAATCTGTCATGTCTTGAAATTGGATATTTGCTGGAGGGGTAAATAGCGAAATATCTGCTTGCCAAGAGGCACATGTAAGGTCTGGTGGAGTATATTGGGTGGGCGCACCAGCCTTTCTATCGTTAATCAATTTTTTATACTCGTCTCCAAGTTCCATGTCTTGTTTCATCTTGGTGCCCATGCTTGTGCCTGAAGACCAAGTGTACACATATTCACCAACTTTATTGAATATCATGTAAGTTTTCTGGCTCTCTTGTATTCCAGGACTTGACATAACTGATTCTATCCTCATTTTTCCATTGGCAAAATAATAATCAGTACTCATTTTAGCTCCTACTTGTCCCCCAGGTAGATCCATTGCAGTAGTGCAATGATAACTTTTTCCTGATTTTATGAATTCGGGAATATTCTCCTGTGCAACTTTTTCTGAATTTGACGACTGTGTCTCCTTCTTATCATTTGGGATATCGCTTGGTTTATTTTTAATAAAGTACCAAACCCCTCCAGCGACAATTACCACAAGTACAATCCAGCCTAATAATTTATTCATGTTTTCTAAAAAATATTAATACTAATTTAAATCTCATTTCAAACAAATTATTGATTTGCTATAACAATTGTCGGACCCCAAAACACACCATTTGCTGGATTGGTCCAATTTAGTGCAGTCCCGGTATTTTGATCTACGACTGAAAATCCTCCCAACCCAATTGCAAATGAATCTCCGGTACCAGTTCCGTAGTAGCCAGCATTTGTTGTATAGTGCCCATCTATTTTAATGTTATAAATTGCTGTTTGCCCAGGTGAAAGAATTTGTGCTGGGGACATAGCATTTTGGTTTACATACGCTACGGCAAAATCACCATACATGACCCAAGGAACTTTTGCTAAAGGTAATGATTGTGCAGATCTATAAACATCAACGGTAAAACTAGGAGCAGAGCCGGTTGTAGACATTTTATCAAATCGCAAACCAATTATTTTCGCAGTACAATTGGTCGCATTTTTTACTTTAAATGAATTGACCGTTGCGCCGGTGGCGGCAAGATTATTGAGAAAAGCTGTTACGGGTACCCAAGATGTATTTGGAGTAATATTCACAGATCCAATACAACTTGTAGTTACATTGCTTTCATCTTGGTCTGTAGGACCACTACATCCTGGATCTGCGGGGAAATCAACTAGCCCATCACCATCGTTGTCTATGCCGTCACTGCAAATATAGCCACTAGCCTCAGATGTATCTATTGGACTTGTACAATCTAGATCTGCTGGATAATCTATAAAACCATCTTGATCATTATCAATTCCATCGCTACACTGAGCAACAGTAATTACATCAATCTCGTTTGGATCAGTAGTACTAGCACATCCTGGATCTGCAGGGAAATCCACAAAACCATCGCCGTCATCATCTATCCCATTTGAACAAATAGACGCAAGCTGATTTAATTTTACCGAAGTTGCTTGGTCTTGAACTTTAACAGTCGTGCTCGCAGTTCCAGCTACCAATCTACCGCTTTGAATGCTTGCGATATTATTTTTCACTGCCGATGAAATTATTGCAAATACCAAAATAGCTCCGATAATTATTCCTGCCAACTTTATGTTTTTTCTCATTTAATTGCGAAAGTAAATATTAATAATAAGCTACATTAACTCTACCCCCCTGAGGCATTTTAGGCAGTTGTTTTTGGGGATAACCTAGCTAGGTTTTGCTAATCCCACTTAATCTCCCCTGTTTTGTATTCGGTAACACGCGTCTCAAAAAAGTTTTTCTCTTTGCGCAAGTCCATGATTTCACTCATCCAAGGGAAAGGATTTTCTTTGCCATAAACCTTTGCCAAACCGATACGTTCGAGGCGGCGATCGGCGATGTATTCGATGTAGTCTTTGACGGTAGCAGCATTGAGCCCAAGAATACCACGGGGTAAGCAGTCATCGGTGTAGGCTTGCTCGAGAACCACTGCCTGTTTGATCTTCTCAGTAATGTCTTTTTTGAATGAATCAGTCCAGATTGCAGAATTTTCTTTGCGAATTTCATTGATGAGGTCGGTGCCGAAAGCCAAGTGTACGGACTCGTCGCGCAGGATGAATTGGAATTGCTCGGAAACACCCACCATGCGGTTCTGGCGCATAAATGACAGCATCATCACAAAGCCAGCATAGAAGAAAATGCCTTCCATGATGACGTAGTAGCCAATGAGGTCGTGGACGAACTTTTGGATATTTTCTGTTGTATCAGTTTTGAAATTGACGTCAAAAATAGACTTGGTCATGTCAACAACAAATTCATCTTTCTCTTTGATTGAAGGAATGGTCAGGTACATGGAGTACACATCGTCCGGATTGAGCGAAAGTGTATCGCAACAATAAATAAAAGTGTCTGTGTGCACAGCTTCTTCGTAGGCTTGACGCAGTAGGTACTGGCGACACTCGGGGTTCGTTATGTGTCGGTAAATAGCAAGCACAATGTTGTTGGCAGTGAGCGACTCGGCAGTTGAGAAAAAACCCATGTTCCACATGATGAGTCGGCGCTCGTCGTCGGTCAAACCGGCAGGATTTTTCCAAGTCTCAAGGTCTTTCTGCATATTCACCTCTTCCGGAGTCCAGTTATTTGCCACACCATTTTTGTAGTGAGTGCGCGCCCACTTATACTTCATTGGCAGGATTTTGTTCGGATCAGTTGAGCTGTTGTTTAAGATTGTTTTAGGGTCCTGGGACATGTGATTTTACTAAAATTAGGTTATTGGTAAGTGACAAGAAACAGTATACCATGGTCATTTTTTATGGTTTATTAACACTATTGACAAAACTAGATAGATTATATACAATGAAAAAAATTAAAAAATGGAAACACACCGATTTTATGTCGCTCTACCGACATTACACATTAATCCGATATACCCCCAGCATGCCAATTGGGGAAGCTACCCCTATAACTACAAGGAAGCACAAATTAAAGGAAACAATATTGAAAAAGTCACGGCTGCTGCACGCGAAAAATTTATCGACAATCGCAGTGCCCAATTTAATGAAATTAGCTTACATGTACTTCCACCAGGGAAAATGGAGTCGCTCATGAGCAATTTCCCTAAGACCATGATTCTTATTGAGAAAAAAGAAATACTTCGAGAGATTGATGTTTAATTCGACCGTCCACTTGGGCGGTTTTTTTATTTGGGCACTTATACCTTATGTACAACTCTCGCAAATCTCTCCTTCAAATACGAACATCTCAGGCTTTTTCTCGGACATATTTTCTGGTGATGGAACGATGAGTTCGGGTGAAGCCTCAGGAATACTGTAGTCTTTATTGATATCCATTGTAGACTTTTCAACTGACGAAGCGCCAAGTGAACGGAGGTAATAGGTTGTCTTGAGCCCCATATTCCAAGCCGCCATATAAATATTGCCGATGTCTCTACCTGACTGGGAGTTTGTGAAAATGTTGATCGACTGTGATTGGTCAATCCACTTGCCTCTCTTGGCGGCATGCTTGATTATCCAAAGCGGATCAATTTCGAAAACTTCCTTGTACTTAGCACGAATTTTCTCAGGAATTTCATGGATGTGTTTGAGGGAGCCATCGTAGTGCTTAATCTTCTGAATAATAGAATTATTCCAAAGGCCAAGTGGGCGAAGTTCATCGATCAAGTGGTGATTCACAATTGTAAACTCTCCTGAAAAATTGGACTTCACGTAGAGATTTTTGTAAATCGGCTCAATGGATGGCAAGCAACCAGAAATGTTTGAACGAGTCGCGGTCGGAGCAATAGCCATGGTATTAGAATTTCTCATGCCAAACTTTTTGACGTGTTCACGGACAGGCGCCCAATCCATACGAGCCTTGCGATCGATTTCGATTGGAATGCCACGCTCAGCCTCAAGAAGATCGAGTGTGTCGACAGGGAAAAGATTTCTATCCCATTTTGAACCTTTGTAGCTTGGGTATGCACCTTTTTCTTTTGCCAACTTCGAAGAATTCATTATCGCATGGTACGAAACAAATTCCATGAGTTCATCGGAGTACTCAACTGCTTCATCAGAATCAAAACCAAGTCCGACTTTGTAGAGTACGTCTTGGAAACCGATAATATCGAGACCGACTGGGCGATGACGCATGTTGGAAACTTCGCCTTCTTTTGTTGGATAGAAATTTATATCAATAACAGCATCGAGCATGCGCATACCAACAGCAATAGTGTGTTCCATTTTCTTCTTGTCGAGTTTGCCATCGACGATGTGCATCGGCAAATTGACTGAACCAAGATTGCAAACAGCAGTTTCTTCGGCAGAAGTATTGAGCATAATTTCTGTGCAGAGGTTTGAGCTATGGATGACGCCAACATGATCTTGTGGAGAGCGAACGTTCGATGGATCTTTGAAGGTAATCCAAGGATGGCCGGTTTCGAAAAGCATAGTGATCATCTTGCGCCACATTTGAGTGGCTGGAATGCGTTTGAATGAACGAATTTTGCCTTCGTCTGCCATTTTTTCATACTTCTCATATTGCTCTTCAAACTTTTTACCGTATATGTGGTGCAGATCAGGAACTTCCTCTGGTGAGAAAAGTGTCCAATACTCATCTTGCTCAACACGCTTCATGAAAAGATCAGGGATCCAGTGTGCAGTGTTGATGTCATGTGTTCGGCGACGCTCATCACCAGTGTTTTTACGAAGATCGAGGAACTCTTCTATGTCAGCATGCCATGTCTCCAAATAGACGACAGTAGCGCCACGACGCTTGCCAGAGCGGTTGATAGAGGCTGTAGTAGCATCAACAATCTTGAGGAAAGGAATGACACCTTGGCTACCAGTATTGATCGATTTCACCATGGCGTTGGTTGCGCGGACATTGGTCCAGTCATTGGCAATACCACCTGACCATTTTGCGAGCTGGGCATTGTCGCCGATGCATTTGAATATGTGGTGAAGATCGTCTTCAACGGTGGTGAGGTAGCAAGACGACATTTGCGGATGGGTTGTTCCAGAGTGAAGAAGCGTTGGGGTCGAAGGAATATACAAAATTTTGGACATTGCTTCGTAAAATTCTACTGCACGATCGGTAGGATTTTCCTCTAGTAAAGAAAGTCCCATGGCAATACGCATCCAGAAGTATTGCGGTACTTCGATAAAATGCTGTTCGTGGTCACGCAAAAAATAGCGATCATAAAGCGTCTGTGCGCCAAGGAACGTAAAAAGTTTATCTTGTGCAAGATCGAGCGACGACGAAAGTTTCTTGAAATCAAAATTAGCCATGCGCGGATCAAGACGCTTGTCGGTAATCCCCTTTTTTATCTGATGTTCAAATTCACTTCGATACTTTTTCTCAAAATCAGTGCTCATTTCGTTGACGCCGAGCACCTCGTAGTAATTTTCATTGATGAGGAAACGAGCAGCGACGAGAGAATACGCATGATCACGCTCGATACGAGACTTGAGTGCCATGATGACGGCTTTGTTTATCTCAGCAGTGGAAATACCATCATACAGATTGCGTTTGGTGAGAGTAACTATGTCTTCAACATCAATGTACGCCTCAAAACCACGCGAGTGGAAAGCCACAGCTTTGCGAATCTCCTCAAGATCGAGAGTTGATAGTTCGCCACTTCTTTTTTCGATGATAATTTCACCTTTGGCAATTTTTTCAAGGCGTTCTTTTTCTTTTTCAGCACGCATACGTGAGCGTTCAGCGCGATACAGGATGTAAGCACGAGAAACTTCGAAGTGACCCTTGAGAGCGATAGTTTTTTCTACAAGATTTTGAATTTGTTCAACGTGTGGGGTGTTGTCGAGCACAGTAGACTCGAGTTCACTAGTTACGGCTGAGGTAATTTCAGAAAAAAGTTCGTCGGTTGCCTCGATTCCGCATGCACTGTATGCCGATGCGATCGCCTTTTCTATGCGAGCACGGTCATAGGGCATAACATCTCCACTACGCTTCTTAACAAATTCAATGGTCATAATTAAAAGAAAAAACTAGCTAATAAGGTCACTCAAGACTCATCCATTTTAGCTAAATTTGGATGTATCAACTATGTGGATTTCGTTGAAATTCTATGTAAAGAAACATATGAATTGAGGTGTAAAGCTCAGCGCCGAAATCGCCTTTGAAACTAGCGTAATTCAGCCGATGAAAATGAAACACTGTCGCCTACGGCAAAAAAGTTCTTGTCACTCTCGCCACCGGCGACTTCTAGTACATAGAGAGTATCTTCCTTGGGTCCATAGACAGTTGGATAAGTGCCGGGCTGTGCATTTTTCTCAATAAAGACGACCTTTTTGTCAGCAGAAATCCAAATCATGTCGAGTGGGATGAGTGTATCCTTCATCCAGAATCCATAGTGGGCTGGTGTATCAAAAACAAATAACATACCGTTATTTTGAAGTAAAGATTCTCTACCACCAAGACCTTTCTCCTGTTCAGTCCTAGTAGTAGCAAGCTCTGCAAGATATGTCGCACTTCGGATTGTCACAAGCGCAGTGTGTGGTAGTATTGTCCGCCCGCCCTCTGCCGGGGCGGGCTCATTCCTCACCCCATTCTTCGGGCCAAGATTATCTTCGATGACTGTAATATATGCGCCAAGACAAATCAAAACGCCCAAGAGAACAAAAAGTGCCTCTCGGACATGGTGATTTTTTATTTCGCGCCAGTGCATGACTATCGGATGACCTTCTTTATTGTTGTAGAGTTTTTTGTAGAAATACCTTTGTCATTGAAGATACCAATACTGCTTTCTTCTGCCATAATCACTTCTTCTTGAGGAAGCTGTTGAGAAATCCCTTGACTACTACCGGCTTTAGCACGTATGAGAGCGGCAGAATTGAACATTGCTGCCTCTTTTACCTGGAAGGAAGTCAGCACATTGTAGCCACCAGCGAGGACAGCCAAAAAGCCGAGCGCAAAAACTATAAAGAGCATGCCACTTTTCTTTGGCTCTGCATTTTCTTGTTGGTTGTCTTGTATTTTCATATTGCTTTTATTATACAGCTTCAGCAAGGCGTACTAGGTTGGTTTTGTGGATAACAAAAAAGCCTGGGCTTGTGAGCGCGAGGCTTTTTTGCTGTCTAGAGACAGATTTGTTTGAAATATGTAAATGTTTTGCAAATATTGAGGAGAAAAGATATGCTCTTTTGTTCCGTTCAATAGCGCGCTTTGCGCCAATCACAAGGTCTTTCCCTTGCGTCATGCAGTTTGGTGCTCTGCCAAAACGTTCTGTGCTCAATTGAGGCACAGAACATCGACCAGAATATTTGTTACTTCCCGAAGGAAAACAAATTTGTTCTGTATGAATTAATCCACGAGCAGCTTCCGCTACCCGTGCCTTGTTACGACTTATTCCCTGTTACCGAGCTTACCGTAGGCCCTCCTTATGGAGAGATTTCGGGTACTCCCGGCTCCCTTGAATTGACGGGCGGTGAGTACAAGACTTGAGAACGTATTCACCGCAGTATAGCTGACCTGCGATTACTAGCAATTCCGGCTTCATGAGGGCGAGTTTCAGCCCTCAATCCGAACTGGCGCCACGTTTATTACGGTTTGCTCAGAGTTACCTCGTCGCTTCGCGTTGTCGTGGCGATTGTATTATGTGTGCAGCCCAAGGTATCAAGGGACATGCTGACCTGGCGTCATCCTCTCCTTCCTCCCAGCACGGTATTCACAAATACACAGTATGGAGAAAACAATCTTGCGATCATTTACTCCATACTGCGCACTTATGCGCACTGTGCTGGGCGGTCTCGCGTGATACGTATAACACACGACGAGGGTTGCGCTCGTTACCCCACTTAAGGGAACAGTTCAAACCACGAGCTGACGACGGCCATGCATCACCTGTCTGCCCGTCTTGCGAGGTCCAAAGTTTCCTAAGGATTTCGTGCAGATTTCTAGCCCTGGTAAGGTTCTTCGCGTACCGACGAATTAAGCCACATGATCCACCGCTTGTGCGAGTCCCCGTCTATTCCTTTGAGTTTTAGCCTTGCGGCCGTACTACCCAGGCGGCTCTCTTAACGCGTTAGCTTCGCCTCTCAGAGGGTCGATACTCTGAAAAGCCAGAGAGCATAGTTTAGGGCGTGGACTACTGGGGTATCTAATCCCATTCGCGACCCACGCTTTCGTGTCTCAGCGTCAGAAACGGACCAGTGCACTGCCTTCGCATTAGGTGTTCCCCACGATATCAACGGATTTCACCCCTACACCGTGAGTTCCATGCACCTCTTCCGTCCTCGAGCCGTGACGTCTCCCCCGCCGCTCCTGGGTTGAGCCCAGGGTTTTAACGGAGGACTGACACGGCCGCCTACACACGCTTTACGCCCAATAATTCCGGATAACGCTCGGGGCACTCGTATTACCGCTGCTGCTGGCACGAGTTTAGCAACCCCTTATTC